>NZ_CAUPYC010000070.1:0-20074 GCF_963515335.1 uncultured Paenibacillus sp.
GGCTCTTCCTGTTCAGTTCTCCCAGGCATAGCCTGGGGCTTAATATTTGAGTTATCCACATTCCGAATTCATGTTTAATATTGGCGATGTCCATACCATTGCACCGGCCCAGTTTTTGCGAATACTTGCCGGCAGCGGATCTTTCACTTCCGGACAAAATGTAAATGTCAATAATGCATCCAGCGTGATCAATATATATGGTGACGATGCTTATGAAGAGACCGTTTTCGCGCCGGAATATGCATCCACAATGCTAGGAGGGAGTAATGTTGAATTTATTCGTTCACCAAAATATTGTCATCCATACGCTGAAAATTGACGGGATATCAAATTCTTCGGTTTTTCAGATTGGCAGTGCGGGGGTGATCAAATCGTTATCGCAGTTTTTTAATACGGGAGGCTTTACAGAGCCGGCCCCTGCGGTAGGACCTCAACCGTTCATGATACCTCTAATCGTATCGACTGCGGCGCCGACTCGTTAAATTAATTTCCGGGTGATAAGTTTATCGACACAAACTCGTTTTTGCGTCTCGGGTATCAAATTTTATTGGAGTGGAGTTGATCTTCATGTATATGAGCCCGGAATTGCTCTGTTATTTACAACAACTAAATGGGTGCTTGCATTCCCAAAATCAACAAATCAAGGAAATGAACGGATTCATTCAGCAGCTCGTTAAGGAAGTTAATCAGTTGAAAGAAAAAAGCGCCCAACCAACTGTAATAAGGAATGAATACAAATTTGATTTATTAAAAGTGGAAACATTGTCAGGGACCTTAAACATTGGAATCAAACCGGACGGAAAGGATTCTTCCATCGAAGAATTTGCCGTTGAACAATCGATGAATGTAGAAACGGTTGAAAAGGAGTACCCTGAACTTTATAAACGTATTCAAGAACAAATCACGGGGTATTTACATCATGATGCCTATGCAACGCTGAGGATTTGTGAAAATAAATACGATTACACGTTGGATGATCCGTACCGGAAATTTATTGTAGAAGATGTCAAAAAACAGATTGACGGGCGCATCCGTTATTATTTAAACCAGTTCAAGCCGGAACAAGTGGAGCCCGAACAATTAACGCAAATGGAGTGGCAGATCGTTGAAAATATAAAGCGGGATATCGAACAAACGTTCGAAACATTTGTAAAGCATTTACCTTCAAAGGGGAATCAATAGTTCGATGGAATATAACGTAATCAATGGTGAAATTTCCGTCAGCAGCATTGACATTTTTTCTTTAGGGGGCTCATCCAGCTTTATGGTGGGAGATATCAAAACGATTTCTTTGTCCTCGGCCTATGAGACTCCGCCTGAAAATTTGATTGTCGGTGTTACGATTCCCTTGGCGCCTCCAACAGAAACAATTGAAGAGTAAAGGAGGGGCTGGAAATTGAACAGTAGAATTTCATCCGTCGGACAGATCAGCAACACGTTTACCGACACTACTTCAAGCATTGAAATCGGGGATACCGTAAAATTTGCGCCTGTAACTCATGGCGTTCTTGTACAACGCGAAAAAGCGGTTTTTTTCGACCATGAATTCAATTTAAAGGACTATTCCATTTTTTTGCGGCCGTTATTGCAGCCTGTCGTTACGGAAAACATCACGATGACTAGAATTAACGAATCACCTGTTATTCAAGTACAAAAAATCAATATTTTCAGGGTTTTAGGCTGCAGTATTGCCCATCTTGGATCAAGCCAAATGACAAAAGCCGAATCACGAAGTAAAGCTATCCGCCACCTGTTGAGAGAACGGCCATCTGACTAGCAGTCGGGATAGTTTTAGAGGAGGGGATTCCCTTGCCGTCTATAGTTGGAAGCATCAATATAAACAGCAATTCAGGAACGGTCAACTTCGGAGATACATTAAACATTTCGCCGAAAAGCGCCTCCAAAAGTGTTTCCGGGCCGGGAGGGAGTACAGGGAATTTAGTTAATGCAGTGAATGGGCCGACTATAAACAATGTATGGGATCCTCACTTGACTGATAATGCTATTGCAGGAAATAATTAAGGGACTCAATCCGAATATACAGGCGTAGAGGAATTACCACTCGCTAGCCGGCGCATGCGCGAAAAGCGAAAGAGAACCCGGCCAAGCAGCCGGATTCTCCGTGTTCGATCTTGTCCGCGTCGCAGACGGCTTGCCCGTGCTTAGCCGCCCAGCTTTTTACGCGTCGTATTGACTTTCTTGGCGTTGTTCTGATGCTTCATCGTCGGGCCGCCGCCGTTAGCGTGAAACGACTGCTTGCCGCCTGCGGCTTGCGCCTGCTTCTTCTGCGCGAGCTTTTGCTTGACCGCCTCGGCGAGGGAAATTTTTTTCGGCTCGGCATTGGTTTGATCCGTTTGCCCCGCATCCGCGCGATTGTGTTCCGTCATGCGATCACCCCGTCTTTCATCGAATCTATCCGTAGTGTATCACGTTTTCGGACAAGGCGCACCCGTCATTTAATACGCCCGTTGATAAGCCGCGGGCGCAACCTCGCGCGGGCTGCCGCCCGTTTCCTTGATCGCCCGCGTCGCCCAGTAAGGATCGCGCAGCATGCCTCTCGCAACGGCGACCAGGTCGGCGTCCCCGTTCTCCAGCACCTTCGCCGCCACCTGCGGATCCTCCAGCATGCCCACGGCTATGGCCGGCACGCCGAGCGCATCCTTGAAGGCGCGGGCGAAAGGCACCTGGAAGCCCGGATAGTTGCCCGGCTTGCGCCGCCCCGGCGCGCCGTCCCCCCCGGACGAAACGTGGAAAATGTCGACGCCCGCTTCCTTATACCGCTTGGCGATTTCGAGCGCGTAATCGAGATCGTAGCCGCCGTCGGCGTATTCCACAGCGGACATGCGCATCAGGAGCGGCATATTTTCCGGCAGCTGCGCCTTCACCGCGCGAATGACCTCCACGCCGAAAAGCGCCTTGTCGCGGCCGTATTCATCGTCCCGCTGATTGGAATAGGGCGAATGGAACTGATGGATCAGGTAACCGTGCGCGCCATGGATTTCAATCGTGTCGACACCCGCTTCAACGGCGCGGCGGGCCGCATCGGCAAATTTGCGCACGATTCCCTTCACTTCTTCGGTCGTCAGCGCATGCGGCGTATTGTAATTCTCATCGAAGGCAACGGCCATCGGCCCGACCGGCACCGCTTCGTCCTCCGCCTTGCGGCCGGCGTGGGCGATCTGGATCGCAACCTTCGCGCCGTACTTCTGCGCCTCCTTGATAATCCGGCGGTAGACCGGCACATGCGCGTCCGACCACAGGCCGAGACAGCGGTTCGTAATGCGCCCGACCGGCTCCACATCCGTCATCTCGACGACGATAAGCCCCGTTCCGCCCACGGCGCGGGACACATAATGCACATAATGCCATTCGGTCGGCATGCCGTCCTCTCCCACTGCTGAGTATTGGCACATCGGCGCCATGACGATCCGGTTTTTCAGCTGCAGCCCTTTGTACGAAAATGGTTTGTCCATTGTGCTCATTCGCTTGTCATCCTTTCTGTAGTTAACCCTGCTATACTGCTATAATGAAACCAAAACCGATACACGGAGGATCTTACGATGCGTACGATGATCTGTTTGCACGGCTTTGCGCGGGAGCAGGAAGAAGCGGTCCGCAAGGCCGCGCCCGGCTGGCGCGTGGTGTTCGGCCGCACCGGCGAGATTGAAACCGCCTTGTACAAGGAGGCGGAAATCGTTTGCGGCTGGAACGGCGACGCCGCACGCGAATGCCTGGGCCCGGATTCCAAGCTGCGCTGGGTGCAGACGTGGTCGGCCGGCGTCGACTCCCTGCCCCTCGATCGGCTGGCCGCCAAGGGGGCGCTTCTCACCGGGGCGAGCGGCGTGCATCCCGCGCCGATGTCCGAAACGGTGTTCGCCTTCATGCTCGGCCTGACCCGCGGCATCCACCGGGCGGTGCGCAGCCAGACGGAAGGACGGTGGGACCGTTCGGGCGTCCTGCCGGAAATGCATGGCAAGACGGCCGTGATCGTCGGGGCCGGCAAGATCGGCCAAGAGATCGCTCGTATTGCCCGGGCATTCTCCATGACGACGATCGGCGTGCGCCGCTCCGGCGAGACCGTCCCTTCCTTCGACCGGATGCTGGCGACCGATCGGCTGGACGAGGCGCTCGCGCAGGCCGACTACGTCATTAACGTGCTGCCGCTCACGGACGAAACCCGCCGCCTGTTCGATGAAGGACGGTTCGCCGCCATGCGAAGCTCCGCCTATTTCATCAACGTCGGCCGGGGCGAGACCGTCCGCACGGATGCGCTCGTTGAAGCGCTTCGGAGCGGTTCGATCGCCGGCGCGGGCCTGGACGTGTTCGAGCAGGAGCCGCTGCCGGAGGGCCATCCGCTCTGGTCGCTCGACAACGTCATCCTTACGCCGCACACCGGGGGCTCGACCGCCGGCGTCAAAGAGCGGGTGGCGTCGATTTTCCTCGCCAACCTTCCGCTTTATTTAAACGGCGAGACGCATGCCCTGCTTAATCTCGTTGATTACGACCGCGGCTATTGACGTTCCTGCCGCTCTCGCCGCTCTCGCCGCTCTCGCCGCTCTTGCCGCGCGTGTTGCCCGGACGTCCTGATCGCTCCGTCCCGCCCTGATCGCTTCCCCTGCTTACAGCATGACCCGGTCATTCGCGTATTCCACGCGCGCGTCGACTTCGATCGTCATCCTCCCCGCATCCGCGTCCTTCATAAGGCGCGGATGCTTGTGTTTGCCGTACAACCACCACTTGCGGATCGGCGGATCGCCGCCGGGACGCTCGATGAAAAAGAACAGGTTCAACTCTTCGGCCAGCCGTTCGATCTCCCGCATAACGGCCGGCTCGACGCGGGACACGGCGACCGTCCACCGCCCCTCCCCGCCTTCCAGGCTGAATTCCGCCCCGTGCTTGTCGCTGTCGAGCAGCAGCCGGCCGTAGACGGTTTTGATCAACAGTTTATGATGCTCGTTCGGTTTAATTTGATTCGCCATCCAGGCCACGCTCCTAACGTCGCTTTCGTTACGGAAGGTCGATCAGCAGAAAAAAAGCGCCGCCGTCCCGGGCAAGCAGTTCGAGCTCCTGCTCATTTTCCGCGCGTATGGCGTCCCCCTGCTTCGTCAGCTGATGCCCGCCGTTCACCGCCAGCCCGCCGTCGAAAAGGAACAGAAAGCTGCGGCGGCCCTTCGCTTGACGAAACGTCACCGCTTCGCCTCCGCTCAGCCTGGACATGTAGATCGTCGCATCCTGCCCGATGGAGGAAACGCCTTCTCCCCCTCCGGGAGAGACGATCGGAAGCAGCCGCCCGTTCAGGGCGGCCGGATCGTAATGGGACGTCTCATAGGAAGGCTCGCGTTCTGTGTCGGCGGGCGTAATCCAGATTTGCACAAGGGTACAATCCTCATCCGCCGGGTTCACCTCGGAGTGGATGATGCCCGTTCCCGCGCTCATCCGCTGCACGCCGCCGAAGCCGGTCACCGCTGTGTTCCCCAGGCTGTCCTCATGCTTCAGTTGTCCCGCCAGCACCACGCTTACGATCTCCATCTCCCGGTGCGGATGGGCCCCGAACCCGTGGTTTCCTTTGATCGTATCGTTGTTGAAGACTTTCAACGGCCCGAACCCCTCGCGCTGCGGGTCGTAATGGTCGGCGAACGAGAAGCTGAGCCGGCTGCTGAGCCAATCCAGCTCGGTGCGAAAACGCGATTCCGACGGATCTACGATAATCATGGCGAATCATCCTCTCCAATGGATTTCCACACCCAATTCCAAACGGCGTCGAGCGTCCGCTGCAGGTTGGATTCCCGACCGAGCATGAACGGCGGATCTGTTCGAAAATAATCGGGATGCCCGCCGACGATCCGGATCGTTCCGATGTGTCCGGGCGCATGCAGGCGGCGATCCAAGACAGGCCACCCGCCGGCGGTGAGGCGAAAGCCTCCCCAGCCGCCGAGCCGGGTCACGGTGTCGCTGCGCCGCCCCCGGGCGTCCACCGCATAGAAGTAACCGACCAGGCCGCGCATGTCAGGGTGTATCCTGACCTTCGGCGAGCCGATTTGGACCACGCGGCAATGGGCGACCGCGCCTTCCCGAAGCAGCAGACGCGCCGCGTGGCAGGCCGCCACCCCGCCGCCGCTGTGCCCGATCAGCAGCACGCTTCGGTTTGCGGCGGAACCGAGCCGCACGGCGTGCGCAGCGGCCATGCCGCCGATCCATGCGCCTCCCGGCTTGCGGCCGGACAAGTCCCGCTTCACCTCGCGGATTTGCCGCAGCAGCCCGCGCGTGTAATCGCCATACGGATATACGATACGCACGGTCGCATCCCGGCATCCTTCCTGCTGGAAGCGCTCAGTCAGCCGGCTCCCGAACGGTTGAAGGAAGCTGGGCCAGGTTCTCACCCCGGCCAGCAGATAGATGTCGATGCCGCCTGCTGGGTTCACCGGAATCACACCTCGTACGTTTGCGCATCGGTATGTGTAATTTTCGTTAGCTACTTTCATTATACACGTTAATAAAATATATGAAAACCGCAATCGCCGCAACCATCATCTCCGGAGCGCTGCCCGCCAGTCCCGGCGAATCGTGGTGCTCGGATACCCAGAAGCGGGTATATCCCGAGCCGCTCCTTTTCTGCGCCAGCTCAATCGTGCCGCGCAGCGCCCAGGAAGCCGTCATCCCCCGCGGAATCGGCGATTGGTCAAGCACGCCCAGCTTCAAATTCCGCTTCATTGTCCTTCTCCCTCCGCATCCAACATCGCTCCTCCCATTGTAGCCCCGGGTACCGGTAAAGTAAAACGCGCCGCTGCCTCCCGAATGCATGGATGTCGCTCCTGCAGCCACCCGGGATAGCTCACTGACCCACCGTTACCTCAGTGAGACACGGTTTTTCCCGCCCTCAACAGCCCTACCGACAGATAATGAGGCTTGGCGACGCGTGAGACAGGGTTTTTCCCGCTCTCAGCTTCTGCCTCCTCTTAGTTTCCGCCTGACACCGGGTTTTTCCCTCCCTCGGCGTCTCCTCCCGCATCAGTCCGTCACGTCAAACCAAACAAAAGACGGCTGTCAATAGACAGCCGCCCCGTAGTCGGCAAATAACGTTGTCAATGCGTTACTGCATACAAAATTTCTCCCGCAATAAAACCCGCCAACCGCTTAGCCTTGCAGGATCGCCTCGATATCCGCCAGCTCCTCCGGCGAGAACTCGAGGTTGTTCAGCGCCGCGACGCTGTCCTCCACCTGGCTGACGCGGCTGGCGCCGATCAACGCCGAGGTCACCCGGCCGCCGCGCAGCACCCAGGCAAGCGCCATCTGGGCGAGCGATTGGCCGCGCCGTGCCGCGACCTCGTTCAGCTTGCGAAGCTTATCCACCAGCTCCGGCATGAGGTTCTTCTCGCTGAGGAACACGCTTGCGCCGCCGGCGCGGGAATCCTTCGGAATCCCGTTCAAATATTTATCCGACAGCATCCCCTGCGCCAGCGGACTGAACACGATGCTGCCGACGCCGTTCTTCTCCAGCACATCCTGCAGGCCGTCCTCAATCCAGCGGTTGAGCATGCTGTATGAAGGCTGGTGAATGAGCAGCGGCGTGCCGAGCCCGTTCGCGATCTCGATCGCGCGCGCCATCTCCTCCGCCTTGTAATTGGAGACGCCGACGTACAGCGCCTTGCCCTGGCGCACGATCAAATCCAGCGCCCCGATCGTTTCCTCCAGAGGCGTGTTCGGGTCCGGACGATGGTGATAGAAAATATCGACGTAGTCAGGGCCCATCCGCTTGAGGCTCTGGTCGAGACTGGATACGAGATATTTCTTCGAGCCCCACTCGCCGTATGGCCCTTCCCACATGTAATAGCCTGCCTTGGTCGAGATGATCATCTCATCGCGGTACGGTGCGAAATCGCTCTTGAGCACGCGCCCGAACATCGTCTCCGCCGAGCCGGCCGGCGGTCCGTAATTGTTGGCCAGATCGAAGTGCGTAATGCCCAGATCGAAGGCGCGCCGCAGCATCGCCAGTCCGTTCTCATAGACATCCACTCCGCCGAAATTATGCCACAGTCCAAGCGAAATAGCCGGCAGCAGCAGACCCGAACGGCCCGTGCGGTTGTACTTCATCGTTGCATAACGCGAATCAGCAGCTTGATAGACCATAGTTTGTCCGGTTCCTCCTCGAATGGGAACAATACAATCATGAAATAAGTCCTTACATTCAGGCTTGCAGCATTTCGGGGGTTTCGCTTTTGGCGATCCGCAGCGTGTACGGCGTCGCTTTCCGCTCCGCGTCCGGCGTGTAGAGTACGACCAGCAGCGTGTCGGTATCCTTGCGCACCACGCCCTCGCGCAAATAAGCGTCGAGATCGAACGACAGCCGCTCAAGCACCGCATGCTTGTGCAGCTCCTTCTCCGCCGGCGCGAGCGCCGCAAAAGCTTCCGATACATTCTGCGGACGTTCGGCCAGCCTCCGCATCCAGCCGCCCAGCTCCCGCTTGTCCATCAGGAACGGCCACCAGGCCTTGCGCGGCTTGTAGTGATGGCCGAGGAAAAAGTCGACTTTCATCAGCCCGAACGCCACCTCGAGATCCAGCGTCCCCGCTTCCGCCGCAGCGGCGCCCCGCTCGCGCAGAAACGCCCACAGCCGGGAGAACAGATCCTCCAGCTGATGCCCGATTTTCTGCCAGCCCCGTTCCTCCCAATAATCGCCGAACTGCTGGAAGAAGTCAAACGGCGATGGAAACGCATTCTCCACCAAATAGAGCAGCGTCCGGTCCATCCGGTGCGCGTTCCAGTATTTCTCCAGCACATCCTCCACCCGCTTGATCCGCACGATATCGGAGAAAGGCAGCAAATCGTTGCCGAGTATTTCATACGGGGCGCGGTCCATGAAAATGTAGCCGTGCTTGCCGGCATCCTGCCGCATGCCCGTGCCCCGCAGCATTTTCAGAAAACCGAGCTGCAGCTCCTCGGGACGCAGCGCGAACACATCGTTGAACGTTCTGCGGAAGCTGTTGTAGTCCTCGTGCGGCAGCCCGGCGATCAGATCGAGATGCTGGTCGATTTTGCCGCTCTCCTTCACCTTCGTCACCGTGCGCGTCAGCTTGGCGAAGTTCTGGCGCCGCTGCACCGCCTCGTTCGTCCTATCGTTCGTCGACTGCACCCCGATCTCGAAGCGGAAAATGCCCGGGGGCGCGTGCTCCGCCAAATAATCGAGCACCTCGGGACGCATGATGTCGGCCGTAATCTCGAACTGGAACACGGCGCCGCGGTGGTTCTCGATCAGAAAACGGAACATCTCGAGCGCGTAATCGCGCTTGATGTTGAACGTCCGGTCGACGAACTTGATCAGCTTGGCGCCCGAGTCGATCAGGTACAGCAGGTCGGCCTTCGTCCGCTCGATATCGAAGTAGCGGACGCCGACCTCGATGCTGGACAAGCAGAACTGGCAGCTGAACGGGCAGCCCCGGCTCGTCTCGAAGTATACGACGCGGCTGCCGAGCGATTTCACATCCTCCGGAAAACGGTGCGGCGACGGCAGCTTGGCCAGATCCAGCTTCGGCCGCCCCGGCATCACAACGATCTCAGGCGTGCGGTCCGCCCTATGCTTGCGGTAAGCGGCGCCGAACACAAGATGGTATTTGCCCTCCCCGGCGATTTCCGCCAGCAGATGATGGAACGTCTCCTCGCCTTCGCCGACGACGATGAAATCGACCTCCGGCAGCCGCTCCATCCAATATTCCGTATCATAGCTTACCTCCGGGCCGCCGAGCACGATCCGCAGCTCCGGCATGATTTTGCGCAGCATCCCGATGACGGTGATCGTCTCCTCGATGTTCCAGATGTAGCAGGAGAAGCCGACGACGTGCGGACGGCGCGCGAACAGGTCGGCGACGATGTTCATCGCCGGGTCCTTGATCGTATATTCCGCAATGTCGATGTCGAAATCGCGCCCGCTGTAGGCCTTCAGGCAGCGAAGCGCCAGCGACGTGTGTATATATTTGGCGTTCAACGTCGCCAGAACGACTTTCATAGCTTTTCCCTCTTTGCTTTCTATAACATTCCGCAGCTTTAGCGCGGCTTGGTCTTAACCCCTACTATTGTACCGAATCGACGCGCAAAAAAGAAGAGCAGCCCCGCCGCGCGGGCACCGCTCTTCCTCATTCAGCTTCGGACACGGATATGCATCCGGTCGAGAATTTGCAGGTCGATCACGTCATAGCGCAGCCGCCACTTGCCGCCGCCCAGATCCGTCGTTTCGCCGTCCGCGAACCCGCGGGGCTCATCGTTGAACGTCTGCTCATAAGACACGAGGAACTGAATCCGCTCGTCCGGCAGCATGCGGCGCAGCTCCGATCCGATGTTCAGCGCCCACTCTCTCAGCTCGTTCGAGGCCTTATCGCCATACAGCATGTAGAACGCCGGGTCGATGACCGCGCTGATGACGATCCACCCCTTCGCGTCGCGCGTAACGGCCCATTTGTCGAACGTTGCCAAGCCTTGGGACGTCTGCAGCTCGCCGTAATTGTCCTCCATCAGCTTGCGTATATCTTCGTCGGCGGCGTCCTTCAGGCTATCCGGCAGCGCCGACTCCGGAAAGCGGATCTTTCCGGCCTCGACGGGGTTCTCCCGCAAATCCTGGAGCCAGCCTTCAATACCCGATACGGCCACCGCGAAGTTCAGGTCGGCTTTCGTGTCCTCCACGCCGGAGGTCGTAATGCCGATCAGTTCGCCGTATTCGTTGAACAGTCCCCCGCCGGAGCTGCCGTGGTCGATCTGCGCGTTCGTCTGGAAGACGCGCGCGCCTCCCTCGAACGTAATGTTGCTGATCAGTCCTTCCGACACCGTATTGCGGATGCCGAGCGGACTGCCGATCGCGTAGACGCGATCGCCTTTGCGCACGGAATAGCCGTCGCCGAAGGCGACGCCTCCGCCGTCCTCGAACCCGGGCATCGGCTCCTTCGTCTGCAATATCGCAAGGTCCTGCTCAGGATCGCCTTCGACCACGCCCTGAATCGGCACCGAGACGCCGTTGCCCAGCTGCACCTGGCCCTCCTTGGCTCCGTTGATGACATGATAGTTGGTCAGCAACCAACGGTCGGACAGCACGATCCCGCTGCCTTGGCCGTAATCCGTGGTGATCATTCCCACATAATCGTCAACCCGGGCAACGATTTCCGCCGCGGACAGCTTTTTCTTCACCGCCTGCCCGCTGCCCAGCCGCTCGATCTCCTGCTCCAGCCGGTATTCGACGGAGGCGATCCGGACGGATTTCGTTGTGCTTTCCCACACCGTATCGGCGTCAAGCGCCTCGCTCACGAAACGGAGCGGCACCATCGTCGCGCCCCCGATCACCTGCGGAGGCGCGCTCAGCTTGACCGCCTTGCCGCTCACGACCGCCTGTTTGGAGCCGAGCTTAAGCGCAATGGTCCGGGAGCCCTTCCGGGCGAAAACGGTCTTCGTCTGCTGCTGCCAAGCGACGGGCGCCTCAAGCGCATCGAAAATCGGCCTCATCGGCACGAGTATCGTCCCGTTCCTCTCAACCGGCGCCGGTTTGAAAGCAAGCTGCTTGCCGTCCACATAGACCCGGATCCCCGGCTGCTTCGCCGGGGTCTGTGCCGCCTCCGCCTGCGCCGCCGATGCCGCCTGCGCCGGAACGGCGATGATTGCTGCCGCAAGCAGCGCTGCAATCTTATTTGTCACGGATGTTTTCATACGGTTCCCGCTTCCCCCAGACATTCTCCTGTTTTTCCCATTCCTCATCGTAACACCCGCATAAGCCGTTGTCTATGGCAATTAACGGCTGCTTCCGCGCAGTCGGACGGGAAGCACCCTTTTTCCCGCTTCAACCTTTCTTACACGCCGATTCCGACGGCAAAACCGCTCTCCCGCATGGCGGTCGTTCCGGCATCGTGCTATAGTGAAACCAAAAAGCCGGAAACGGAGATCTGAGCATGAACAAACGACAGGACAAACGACAGGACAAGCGTCATCATAAGCCGGCCAAACCGGCGGGCGAACAGCCAAACGCCCGGGGGTTTACGGCGGACGAGCCGGCGGAGCTGCTGCCTTTTCTGCTGGCCAAATTATCCCGCCTGGGACGCAACTCCGTAAAAGCGATCCTCGCGCGCGGACAAGTGTCCGTGGGCGGGAAACCCGTCACGGCGTACAATCATCCGCTGAAGCCTGGGGATACGGTGACGGTGAATAAGGAGAAAGCGGCCGGGCAGGCGCCGTTCGCCGGCATGTCCATCCTCCACGAGGACGAGGACATCATCGTCATTCTGAAGGAGGCCGGCCTGCTCTCCATCTCATCGGGCCGGGGGCAGGACAACGAAGCGACCGCCTATCGGCAGCTTATGGCCCATGTACGGGCCCAGGATCCACGAAACCGGATATTCGTCGTGCACCGCCTGGACCGGGACACGTCGGGCGTCATGCTGTTCGCGAGAAGCGGGCGAATCCAGCAAAGCCTGCAGAACAACTGGCAGGAAGCGGTGAAGGAACGGATCTACGTGGCGCTCGTCGAAGGGCAGGTGAAGAAACCGGAGGGCACGATCACTTCCTGGCTGAAGGAGAGCAGCACGCTGAAAATGTACTCCAGCCGCTACCCGAACGACGGCCAGTACGCCGTCACCCATTACCGGACGCTTCAGTCCGGCAACGGCTTTTCGCTGCTCGAGATCCATCTCGAGACCGGACGGAAAAATCAAATCCGCGTCCACATGCAGGATATCGGCCACCCGATTGCAGGCGACAAGAAATACGGCTCCAAAACGAAGGAGATCGGCCGGCTGGGCCTCCATGCCCGCGTATTGGCTTTTGTCCATCCGGCGAATCAAACGGTGATGCGGTTCGAAACCGACATCCCGAAGCCGTTTCTGAAACCTTTTCGCAAAGGAGAATGATGTGATGGCGATGCATACGTTTGAAGCGGTGCTGATCAGGCCGGAGGGCACGGGCACTTGGACGTATCTTAACGTGCCCTTCCGCGCCGAAGAGGCGTTCGGCAGCAAGACCCAGGTCAAAGTGAAGGGAACCGTGAACGGCGTCCCTTACAGGGGCTCGATTATGCCGCACGGGGACGGAAGCCATTATATGGTCGTCAAGCAGGAGCTGCGGGAAGCGGCCGGGGTGACGGCGGGCGACTCGGTTGCCGTGACGATGGAGCTGGACACGGACAAGCGCGAGGTGGACGTTCCGCAGGATTTGCAGGCGGAGCTGGAGACCGACGAGGCGGCCGCCCGGACGTTTGACGGCCTTTCCTACTCGCACCGAAAGGAATATGTCACGTGGATCGAGTCGGCGAAAAAGCCGGAGACGAGGACGAAGCGGATCGCCCGCGCCGTCGAAATGCTGGCCGAAGGAAAAAAGCTGAAATGACGGCGAATTCCGCATCCATCGAGAACTTTATGAAGCATCTCCGTCTGCATTTCCGCCATACCGCAGCCTCCTTTTCGGGTGTATAACGATCATTACCCTTCTTGCCACCAAGGACGTGAAGCGGCACGCTTCCGGGAGATGATCTCGAACAACGAGAACGCGCTAAACAGCGAAGTTAAATTTTCTGTTAGAGTGAAACCCGGCCGGCGTTCAGATGAACGCAAGTCGGGTTTTCATTTGCTACCGGCTAACGTGCTCGGACCGCTCCATGAAATCCGGCGGTATCCGCCTCGCTTCCCCGGTCCTGATCGCCGTCTCGATAACGGCCTTCCGGACAAGCTCGACCACTTTGTCGTTGAATATGCTCGGGATGATGTACTGCTCGTTCAGCTCGTCCGGCTGCACGACCGCCGCGATCGCCTTGGCCGCCGCCACTTTCATCGCCGAAGTGATCGTGGCCGCGCGGCAATCCAGCGCGCCGCGGAAAATGCCCGGAAAGCACAGCACATTGTTGATCTGGTTCGGGTAATCGCTGCGCCCCGTCGCCAGCACCCGGACGTACCGCTCGGCCACATCCGGCTCGATCTCCGGATTCGGATTGGCCATCGCGAAGACGATGCTGTCCGGCGCCATGCTCTGCAGATGCTCCACCTTCAGCACGCCGGGTCCCGACACCCCGATAAACACATCGGCTCCGCGAATCGCTTCAGTGAGCGAGCCTTCGATCCCATCCGGATTCGTGACGGCCGCGAGCCGCTCCCATTCCGGATTGCGGTAGGACACGCCGCGCCTTATGACGCCTTCGCGATCAACCGCATAGATATGCTTCGCACCCGCCGCCAGCAGCATGTTGCAGATGGAAACGCCGGCGGCGCCGATGCCGACCACGACGATTCTCGCGGATTCAAGCTGCTTATCGACGACGCGAAGGGCATTGAGCAGCCCGGCCAACGCCACGACCGCGGTCCCGTGCTGATCGTCGTGGAACACCGGAATATCCAGCTCATCGATGAGTCTGCGCTCGATCTCGAAGCAGCGGGGAGAGGCGATGTCCTCCAGGTTGATCCCGCCGAAACCGGGGGAGATCGCTTTCACGATTTTGACAATATCGTCCGGGTCTTTCGTGTTCAAACAGATCGGAAACGCATCGATGCCCGCCAGCTGCTTGAACAGCATCGCTTTGCCCTCCATCACCGGCATCGCCGCTTCCGGTCCGATGTCGCCGAGGCCGAGTACGGCGGTTCCGTCCGTGACGACGGCCACCGTGTTCCTTTTCATCGTGAGCGAATACGCCTTGCCCGGATCGTTGCGGATCGCCATGCTGACGCGGGCCACCCCCGGCGTATACACCTGCGACAAGTCTTCCCGGTTCTTGATCGGAAGCTTGGGGGTTACTTCGATTTTGCCGCCCAGGTGAACGAGAAAGGTGCGGTCGGACACGTTGATCACGCGAATGCCCGGCATGTCTTTCAACACCTTGACGATTTCCTCATTGGCCGTTTCCTGCACATGGACGGTCACGTCGCGCGTCGTCGCCTCCTTGCCGGAGCGGATGACGTCGATCGCCACAATATCGCCGCCGGCCGAGCCGATCGCGGCAGCCACTTCCCCGAACGTTGCGACCGATTTCTGGATTTCCATCCGGATCACGATCGTCGTTGATATCGACATGGATTGTCTCCCCCTCGATTGTTTATGGCTGGCGCCTGTCGTTCCTTTTCTTGCAATACCGCTCGGCACGATGATAGTCTTCAACGGTGTCGATGTCCTCATTCCATTCCGCCGCCGCAAAATCCACCGTCGCCGTGCTTGCCCTGTGCGCCTCCAACACGCTGCGCGCTCCTTCGTCTCCCTGCAGGCCGTCGATCAGCGCATACATGTCCCTGTCGAACAAGACCGGATGCCCCGGCCTCCCGGCGTATGACGCTCTAACGATACGGATGCCTTTGCCGTATCCGTCGTCGTAGCGCTCGATCAGCCTCGGCACCGCTTCGTCCGGAACGAACGGCTGATCCGCCAGAAACACGAACGCGGCGCGCGTATGCTCCTTCACCGCTCGTATGCCCGCCCTGAGCGAGGTGGACATTCCCTGCTCCGCATCCGCGTTCAGGACAAGCTTGACCGGTTTGTCCGCGATATACGCGGACATCCCGGCGGCGGTGCGATCATTTGCAACCAGCACGATCCGGCTCAATCCCGTGCGGACGGCCAGTTCAACGGGATAAAGAAACAACGGCTTGCCCGAGAGCGGGGCGAGCTGCTTGCCTCCGCCGAATCTCCGCGCCTGTCCCGCGGCCAATATGACCGCTCCGATGCCGTTCATATGCGGCGCCTCCCTTCCGTTCCGCAATCGTTGCAGCCCTCCCGTACTCTACTTGTTCGGAGCGGCGGCGGGAATTCCTTCTCTGCCGTTGTATTCCTATCCTATTCATATCGGACATGCCCGGTTCGCGGGCGGATGGCTGTAAGGACACTCGGCCGCCTGCGCGGCGGCGATACGGGCGAGCGGAATGCGGTACGGCGAGCAGCTGACGTAGTCCAACCCGGCCCGGTGGCAGAAAGCGATCGACTCCCCGTCGCCGCCGTGCTCGCCGCAGACGCCCGTTTTCAACTGCGATTTGACGGCGCGCCCCTGGGACACGGCCATGTCGATCAGGCGGCCCACTCCCTCGGTATCCAGCACCTGGAACGGATTGCTCGGCAGCAGCTCCCGGTCCATGTAATGCGCCATAAATTTGTTCTCCGCGTCGTCGCGGCTGTAGCCCAGCGTCATCTGCGTCAAATCGTTGGTCCCGAACGAGAAAAAGTCGGAATGCGCGGCGATTTGATCGGCGGTCAGGGCGGCGCGCGGCACCTCGATCATCGTGCCGACCTTGTAGCGGCATTCCCGGCTTTTGTGCTTGCCGAGCACCTGCTCCGCGATCCGGTCGACCATCTCCCGCAGCAGCTTCAGCTCGCTGGCGTGGCCGACCAGCGGTATCATGACTTCAGGCTGCACGTCGATGCCTTTGTCCATGCAGGCGGAAACCGCCCGGAAGACGGCCTCGGCCTGCATATCGTAGATTTCGGGGTAGACGATTCCGAGCCGACAGCCGCGCTGTCCCAGCATCGGGTTCGCCTCATGCAGGCCGCGCACCCGGCGGATCATCCGTTTCAACTCGGCCTGCTCGTCGGCCGTTCCTTCCCCCTGATAGGTCATGCGGACCAGCTTCTGCTGCAGCTCCTCCAGATTCGGCAGAAACTCGTGCAGCGGCGGATCCAGCAGCCGGATCGTAACGGGCAGGCCGGCCATGACGGCGAACATATCCTGGAAGTCGGCCTCTTGCATCGGCAGCAGCTTGGCAAGCGAAGCCCTGCGCGCCTCGAGGGTGTCCGCGAGAATCATCTCCCGCACGATCGGCAGCCGCTGCGGCGAGAAAAACATATGCTCGGTCCGGCACAGCCCGATGCCCTGCGCGCCGAACCGCCGGGCGCTCTCCGCATCCTGCGGATTGTCCGCGTTGGCGTACACCTTGAGCGTCCGCAGCTCATCCGCCCAAGCCAGCATTTGTCGCAGCTCGTCGGTCATGACGGCCTCGCTCACCGGAATTTCACCGGCCATGACGCGTCCGGTCGCCCCGTCGAGCGTGATCCAGTCGCCTTCGCGGATCACCGCCGCTCCGGCCTCCATCGTCTGCGCCCCGAGATTGATCCGCAGCGCCTCGCAGCCGCATACGCAGGGCTTGCCCATCCCGCGCGCGACGACTGCCGCATGGCTGGTCAGTCCGCCTCTGCTCGTCAGAATGCCTTCAGCCGCAATCAGCCCCTGGATGTCCTCGGGAGTCGTCTCCGGTCTGGCCAGAATGACGCGCTTCCCCTGCTTGCTCCATTCCACCGCCTTCTCCGGGTGGAAAACGATCTGGCCGACCGCGGCTCCGGGCGACGCGGCAAGCCCGGACGCCAGCACGGACCGCACCGCTTCCTCCTTCAATCCGCGGTGAAGCAGCTGATCCAGATGCGAGACCTCGATGCGCATCAAGGCTTCCCGCTTCGTCAGCACGTTCTCCTTCACCAGATCGACGGCAATTTTGAGCGCCGCCTGGGCGTTCCGCTTGCCGCTGCGGGTCTGGAGCAAATACAGACGGTTGTTCTGCACCGTGAATTCGATATCCTGCATGTCCTTGTATTGCCGTTCGAGCTGCTTCGCCGCCGTTGCCAGCTGTTCGAATACGGCGGGCATCGAATGCTTCAGCGCTTCGATCGGAAGCGGCGTACGGATTCCCGCCACCACATCCTCGCCTTGGGCATTGACCAGATATTCGCCGAAAAGCATATCCTCGCCGTTCGCCGGGTTTCGCGTGAACAGCACGCCGGTGCCGCAATCTTCTCCCATGTTGCCGAACACCATGCTTTGCACATTGACCGCCGTCCCCTGCGAATCCGGAATCCGGTTCAGCTTGCGGTACACGCGGGCGCGCGGATTGTGCCAGGATTTGAATACGGCCTCGACCGCCATGCGCAGCTGGTCGCGGACGTTCTGCGGGAACTCGCGGCCCGCGCGGCGCCCGATGCAGTCCTTGAAATCCTCGATCAGCGACTGCCAGCCCTCCGCCGTAACGTCGCCGTCCTCCACAACGTTCAAACGAACCTTAAGCCGGTGAAGCCGCGTTTCAAATTCCGATCCGTCGATCCCCAGCACCACACTGCCGAACATTTGCACCAGCCGGCGGTAGCAGTCGTAAGCGAACCTGCCGTTCCCGGTCAGCTTGGCCAATCCGAGCACCGTCGCATCGTTCAGGCCCAGATTCAGAATCGTGTCCATCATGCCCGGCATCGAGGCGACCGAGCCGGAGCGGACCGATACGAGCAGCGGCTTATCCGGATTGCCGAAGGACCGCCCCGTTTGCCGCTCCAGCAGATCCATGGCCGCCGTGTATTGCCGCTCAAGCTCGGCCGTAATGCGGCTGCCGGTCCGGAAATAGCCATGGCAGGCTTCGGTCGTGATCGTAAAGCCCGGCGGCACCGGCAAATTCGCGCCCGTCATCTCCGCCAGATTCGCGCCCTTGCCGCCGAGCAGCGTCCTCATGTCGGCGTTTCCTTCGGCAAAGCCGTATACATACTTGTGCGTCATGCTCTTATTCCCCCTATGATGGCCATTTCAATATTCGCGATATGGGCGGCAAAATCGACGACCCGGCTTGCATACGCCCATTCGTTGTCATACCAGGCGAGCAGCTTGATCTGATTGCTGCGGACCATGACGCTCAATCCGTCGATGGTGGAAGACTTGTCGTTCCCGATGTAATCCGACGATACGAGAGGCAGCTCGTTATAGCCGACATAGCGCCCGATCGGCCCCGCGCACGCCTGCCGGAATGCGTCTCTTACCTCATCGGCCTCCACCGGACGGCTCACTTCCGCCTGAAGGTCAAGCAGCGATACGTTCTGTGTAGGCACCCGTACCGAAATGCCTTGCACGCAGGAGGCCAGATGAGGCAGCACCTCCGCCAGCGCCTTGCCGACGCCCGTGGAGGTCGGAATGATCGATGCCGTACAGGCTCTGGCTCTCCTTAAATCCTTGTGGGGGTTGTCCAGATGGTTCTGGTCGCTGGTGTACGCATGCACCGCGGTCATCCAGCCGCTTTTTACCCCGAAAGCCCGATCCAGAATGTGCAGCACCGGCGCCAGGCACTTCGTCGTGCAGGAGGCGGCCGACAGCAGCCGGTGGCGCGAAGGATCGTACCGGCCGTCATTAACGCCCATCACGACGGTTGCGTCCATGTCCTTGCCGGGGGCGGTAATGAGCACGCGCTGCGCTCCCGACTGCAAATGCGCGGCCGCGTCGGTGCGGCTGTTGAATTTCCCGGTCGCGTCAATGACCAGTTCCACTCCGTACCGGCTCCAATCGAGCCTGTCGATCGCGCGGTGGGACAGCAGCGGAATCCGCCGCCCGTCCACGACGAGCGCATCGCCGCCGCTCTCCGCATTACGATCCCAGGTTCGATGGACGGAATCGTATTTCAACAAATGAGCCAACTGGTCGGCGGACACGGTAGAATTGACCGCGGCTAATTCCAACGTCTCGGAGTCGTCGGAAAGCAGCTTTCGCATCACCATTCTGCCGATCCGGCCCGTGCCGTTGACGGCCACACGCAATCCTGTCACCCCCTCGGTATATTATACATTTATTATTATATATTACGTCATATATGATGTACAATAGGCTTTAAATAATTATTTAGTATATCATATATAAAGCTCCCCGCAGCAAGCTGCGGGGTATCTCTCCACATCGAGTTAGTTCCACGCAAGCTGCGGGGAATTAGAGCCGGGGAGATTAAAGTGATTATGTATCTCCGGTGGAGGCGGTCGACGCACAAATGATTTCCCGTTACCGGGTTCGAGGTGTCGCCATCTCCCATGTCGGGTTCTGTTCTTTGTGCTTGCTTTAGCCATTAGCGAAAAGAATGCGCTAATAGCGTATTCTTTTCGCTAAATCCATCTCGCTCCACGTCATTTCAACGATTAGTGAACAATGTTCACTATAAAGTGAACATTGTTCACTAATAGAGAAAAGACTTTACTATGCTGTACTATGCAAGCAAAACCGCTTTTCTATAGTGACTTTTGT
Organism: uncultured Paenibacillus sp.; assembly: GCF_963515335.1. Lineage (NCBI taxonomy): Bacteria > Bacillati > Bacillota > Bacilli > Caryophanales > Paenibacillaceae > Paenibacillus > uncultured Paenibacillus sp. The sequence continues at coordinate 19,961 of NZ_CAUPYC010000070.1, forward strand.
TCATTATTAGTGAAGTTTTTTCCACATAGATTGTCGCGCTCCTATGGGGGTGGTACACGACGCCGATCGCGCGGTGCCCGAGCGTCTCCATGAACGGGCCCCCGTCTCCATTTC
>NZ_CAUPYC010000071.1:0-19419 GCF_963515335.1 uncultured Paenibacillus sp.
AATACTGAGAATGAGCGAGAAAACAGGAGAAAACATTACTTTATAGTGGGAGGAAATAAAGGCGCGCGAGGCGGCGGCGCTTGACCGCCACATCATCGATCGTGTAAAGGAGGTGAAGCACCGCACCGAAGAAACGGTCATGGCCCTGCTCCGCAGCGAATCGCGAGTGTTAAACAAAGACGATCAGCTTCGTGCCACGGCTCGGCGCATCCTGGGCAAGCTGACGAGGCTGGACAACCAGTATGTGAAGTGGTGGAAGGCGCTCCTCGCCGTTGTTGCGGGATGGGGCGGCTACGCCATGCCGGTCGGCGTCCGGATGTTCCAGCGGCGCATGCGACAGATGGAGATGAAGCATGAAGTGGATCAATTGCATGCCGTCATTGCCATGCTGGCGGACATGGACCGAATGTCGGTCGAGCATCTGCTCATTTGGATGGAGCAGTTCGCCCGCGTGTTTAAGGAACCACTCCAGACCTGCCTGCTCCATTTCGAACAGGGCGCGGATCAGGCGCTGGCGCAGCTCAAAGAGGATGCTCCGTTTGTACCGTTCGTCCGCACGGTCGAAAAGCTGGAGCTGGCGGCGCAAAGTTTGCCGATTCGGGAAGCGTTCGACGATCTGGAGTCTGAGCAGGCATACGCGCAAGAGCAGCGCAAACAGGAGTATGAGCAGTTGATCGAGCAAAAGGCAGGCTGGGGGAAATGGATCGGATTTGCACCGATGATGGCCCTTATTTTCGGCTATCTGGTCATTCCGCTCGTCATCGTCAGCTTGCGCCAAATGTCCGTTTACTACGAGCAGCTTCAGCGCATTCAGTAAGCGGCCTTCTTGCGGTACTTTCCAAACGGGAAGTGCTATTTTTATTTCCTATTTTACTTAAAGGAGAGATCGATTCATGTCCAACGCGCAAAAAGCACTCGTGATGGCGGCTGGCATTTTTCTTGCCATCGCGCTCATTACCCTAGCAGTTGTGCTGTTTATTTCTGCACAAGACTCTACCAAGGCGGCACAAAGTAATTTCAGCAATATCCAGACGGAGCTATCGCAAACGGCATTTACGGTGTATGACAACACGACGTTATCGGGTAGCCAGGTCGTCAACGCGCTGCGCAAGTTCAGCGACCAAGACCAATTCGGCATCCAGATCGTCACCGGCAAAAATCCGATCGGCCAATGGTACGGCAAAGTCATCAATACGGGCGTTCCGATCGACAGCGTGACCTACGGCTCGGTAATTGGTGTAGCGCCTGGGCAACTGAGCCATACCGTCGATGAATCGGATATCAACTACGTCAATCCGAGCGGCAAATTCCGGGCGCAACTGGTGCACGACAGCAGCAACGTCATACGCGGCATCATTTTCCGGCAGCAGTAGGCGCTCCATGCCGTCATGACAACGCTGATGGGGCGTTCCTCTCATGAAAGGGAGTTAGACGGACGCCGCGGCTTTTCAAGGAGGGAAACCGATGGAACATGCCCCCAGAACGATGCTGGAGATGAGCGTGGCCTGCCTTCTGTTTCTGATGGCCGCCGCAAGCGGACTCATGCTCTTTCAAACCGGGGCCGCGCTGAACGCTACCGCCTATGTGTCGGGGAAGTCGCTGGAACGCAACATGCAGATGACGTTTTCGCCGCTCGCCGGTGACGGCACCGTATCCGGCGCAGAGGTGGCGCAGTCCATTGCCCGGCTGGAGACGGGAGACGCGGAAATCGTGGTGGACGGCGTGCGGTACGTACCGCCGCTCGATCGGGACCAGTTCATTCCCGCCGGGATTCGCTTGAATACCCGGTACACGGTGGTTAATGAGCGGGATGTGTCCGGGCGGCTGCTGCGCCTTATTTTCGTCTCACGTTAAGGAGAATGCCATGAACAGTATCTTGAAAATTTTCTCGGTGCTCGTTGCTGTTCTTTTGCTCTACCTCTACCCCATTGCCTCAGCGTTCCACCAACAGGACGACATTTCGGAACTGGTTGTCCTGAAAGCGACGACGACGTTTGTGGATGCGGTACGGGATAAAGGTTATGTGACACCGACCATGTACAACGACTTTATGGAGACGATTGCGGCAACGGGCAACATGTTCGATGTGCAAATGGAACACGGAAGCAAAAAGTATGTGCCGGTGTACGACGATCCGACAAGGCCGGAGACGTTTCGGGGTAGATACGAAGTGCATTACGACAAGTTTTACAACGCGCAGATTCTGCCCGTTCTGTTCCCGAACAGTGCGGTCTCAAAAGACGACCCGATGCGACGTTACAAGATGCGGGTTGGCGATACCTTTGCGGTCACGGTCAAAAATACAAACCGGACTCCCGGCACCATCGTGTTCGATTTTCTGAACCAGGCCATCAGTCCGAACGAAAAAATCTTCATTCCTTACGGCGGGGTGGTGCGTAATGAAGTTGATTGAATGGGCGATTGTCGCGGCGCTCATTTTCCTGCCGTTTGCGACGGTGAACCGGATTGAGGTCGAAACGCAGCGGAAAACGCTGCTCACCGAGCTGCGGTATAACGCCGCGCTGGACACGGCGGTGGATGACGCGGCGCGAATGTTGATCGTCAATGCCAGCCAGCAGTGGGAGACGCAATACGAATCGGACAAACGGGTGGCGCTGAACAAGGACGAGGCGATTGTAGCGTTTTATCGGACGCTGTATACCAACTTCGGCATTGCCGACGATTCCGTGGCGCAAGGCGTACTCAAACGGTATATCCCGGCTGTTGTGGTGATAGGGTACGACGGTTTTTACGTCTATGCCGAGGACGAGTGGACGGGAGCTGATAAACAAACGGAACGAAAACCGGTTTGGGGAGCGAAAAAGCCGTATACCTACGCCGATCCATCGGGCAATAGCCTTTCGTTTACGATGGACGATTTCGTCCTCGCTTACGATGCGGGCAGCCGGAGTTGGCACGAAGGCTTGCGGGCCGACGTCAGGCAGCAGACGAACATTGCGCTACTAAAGGACGCGGAGCGGTTCGAACAGGTGCGCCGAAGCACCATTGTCCGCGCAATCGAGGACGAGCTGGCCTACCGGATTAACAAACACAACGAATCGGTTTCCCGATACGGCTTTTCCTACACGTTCACGCTGCCTACCATTTCGCAGGAGGAATGGCACAATGCCGTGGATGACGTCGGGGTGCTTGCCTTTATCCAAGGCATTCCGATGGGAGGGAAGTTTTATAATAATTACGCACTTGGTGGAAGCCGGGTTCTCAAAAAACCGGAGATTGTCGGGGCCAGGAAAGGAAACATGAAGGTGTATTACCGCAGCACATGCGACTTTTCCTATCCGGTGGAAGAAACGTTTTCCAGCGAAAAAGTGGCTGCGCAAAAAGGGTATATGCCGTTTGGCTGTCCCCTTTCGCCATCTTAGTGAGAGCGGCGGCTATTTCGGAAAGTGGACACGCCGCCAAATCGGCTCTATGATGAACCTAATAGTTGAAATCTTCCAATCTCGTCATGATCAATAATTTTGAGAGGAGTGAATCGCGTGAGAAAATGGGTAATGGCAGGACTTGTCGCCTCGATGATTTGTAGTTTGTTCAGTGTGACGGCAAGCGCGGCGAGCAATCCTCCGTCCTTTGTCAGCGTCATCATGGACGGACAAAAAATCTGGTTTCCCGATGCGCAAGCATTTGTCGATGAAAACAACCGTACGCTCGTGCCGGTTCGATTCATCGCAGAAAAGATGGGCGCGAAAGTAGGCTGGAAGCCTAAAACAATGACCGTTCCAATTGAGCGGGATGACCTTCATATTTTGCTTACGATCGGCGAAAGCAAGGCGCTCGTCAACGGTGTGGAAATGACCTTCGATTCGAAGGCGATCACCAGCGGAGGCCGGACGTTTGTCCCGCTGCGTTTTGTCAGCGAAGCGCTGGGAGCGCAAGTGGTTTGGGACGGTCCAACCGCTACGGTGTTCATCAAGACAATTGAAGATGATCAAGCGAATGTTGACGATTGGGGCCGCCTTATTCGTACAACCAACTTGCCCAAGAACGCGAAAGACTATCCGTACATTCTAGCCGATGTGCCGAATGAGATGTATGAGATGGGTTATCCGCACTCCCACCCTACGGATAGCAAGGTTTCATTCGTTCTCTACTCGACCAAGCCGGAATTCAATAAGAAAAACGTGGATACTTGGATGAATCGGTTGAAATCATTCAGCGCTCTCTGGCTGAACGTGGATTACAAAACAATAGACGATACGTGGGCACAGGCCGTATTTGCCACCAAAATGCAAAACTCCAATGCGGAATTGAAATATATTCGGCGATATGTGGACTGGGTCAAACAAAACCACATCCAAATCGAAGGCTATCTTGATCCCGAGCCGTCCATGATTTATCGGAACGGATTTGGCGACAATTATGTCCGATCCAAATTTAGGATTAAATTCGTTTCGTATAAGGAAAATAAAGACTTACTTTATGATGAATGGTTCCCCAATAAAGAAACTTTTGAAAAAGGAATTTGGTATGAAGGCTATGCCGATATTTCAATGTCCACCAATGTGGGCGGTGATTGGGGCAGTACATTGAAGGTTGATCCGGGAGCCAGTTTGTTCCTCAATTATTTGATCAGGAAGGCGGACTCGGAATAGATGAACAAACACAACTTCATCAAAATCACGTTGAGCATGCTGCTGGCATGCTCTTTCTTATTGTCTGGTTTCCCGTTCCTAGCGAATGCAGCGACACCGATTGTTAGAGTGGAGGACGGGAAAATCAGCTTTGTAATCACCAGTACGGCAGCAACCTCGTCCATCAAATACAGGACCGTAGGCTGGACGGTGCGCCGGGATCAATTATGTACGAATACGACGCCCAAGCAGTGCGGCAATCCGAAAAGCGGCCAGCATGCTTCTTTTTTGGACCAGCAAGTACGGCAAGTCGACCAATACCCGAATCCGCCGATTCCCGGCCAGCCTGTCACGACCTACTACGAAGTCAGCGAGGCACTTGTTACGGAAGGCATGTGGAAGGCGGGAATGGGCGACATCAAAGACAACGACGACTTATATCTGTATGCCATCATGGTGTCAATCGATGGGAACGGCAATGTGCGCAAAGGTCCATTTTATACGTTAGATGAGATCAAGAGGGCCGAACCTTGGGCGCATCCCGACGATTTGGACGATTATTTCGGCTTGCATGTTCCTTATCGCAGTGCGGATTTTCCGGTCGATGTGATTGCCAAAACCGTGACCGGAAAAGTAATCAATCAACCTCAAGTCACATTTCAAAAGGGAAAGTACAAAATAGGAGAAACGATCAATCATGAATTTCCTGAAACCATCGAAGATAACGGGAAAACCTACTCGATTGTTCGTTCATACTTGTCGCCCAAGCAGGACCCGGCGAAGAAAGACTGGCTACAGGAAAATCCCGAAACGAATCCGAAGGTCCAAACGCGCAGCTTTACGGTTCATCTTGGCGGAACGGACGCGATAGCCGAATATGCGGAGAACAATCCGGTCAAAGCCATTTATCAGAAGGAAGACGGCACGAAGCTCAAGGAAGTGGATAAAGGCGTTTTCGCAACCGGAGAGGAAGCGAACCATACGTTTGAAGGGCAAATCATTTCTGGTGGACAAACGTATGAAATCATCCGCTCTTACATTACGAACAACAACAAGCCCGATGAGAAGCTGTTCATTCAAGAGAAAGGCGATCCCAAGCTCAAAGAGCGGTCCATTCTGGTTGGAACGGGCGGCTCCAACTTTATCGGCATTTACAAAACTCCCTCCTCTATAACGGTCACGTCCCGGATTGAAGCGCCGGAAACGGTTGACAAAAACGTGACCGAAGTGGACGGGAATTTTGTTTTTGAAGTCAAGTCGTTAAAAAACCTGAAGTCATACGAAATCATTGATATTCGGAATGCCAGGCTTGTTCAAACGGGCGAAAAAACCGGAACGCTCTCCGGAACTTCGGACAGTAAAACGATTCCGATCAAAATCCCGTTCACAACCGGCGACAATGCAAGCGTACAAATCACTGTCGTCGTGAAGGATGTGGACGCCAATACCGGGGATTCGACATCGGACCATACAGTGCGTAAAAGCGACGGCGGCGGAGATACGCAGCCCGGCGCTTCCCAGCAGGCCGAAGTGATGGAGCCCACCGTTTCTGCCGTCATTCAGGCGGATTCCCGCGGTGCAGAAAAATTTGATGTATTGCAAGGCATTCCGACATCGGAAAGTTTGTATGTGAACGCCTTGGCTAAATCGTATTTGTACCGCAGCACGTTCACGGAAACGACCGGCACGAAGCAATACCCGATTCAGGTGAGCAAATCGTATACGCTCACCTGGACGGAGACGCATCCAGGTCCGCCCGATGCGAACGGGAATTCGACGACCATTACGGTCCCGCGTTCAGATACACAGACGGTGACCAAAAACTATTCGATTGAGCGCAAGTATAGCTTCTGGACAATTCAAAACCTCGAAGTGTACGGCATTCAAAAGGCGACGGTCTCCAATTATGCGCTTCCTTCGGGAACGGTTACGCTTGTGCCGAGCGGCTACACACCGCCAACCGTTTCCGCATCGCATGATGCATCGCTTGGTGCGCATATGACCGATCCGGTCTATTCGAATGTGACGCTTCCCGGACAAACGATTTCCGGCGGTTCCAGCCGACCTTTCGTACCGAATGAGGACTGGAAAAACGAGGCCGAGAAAGCGATTGGCAAGATCAAAGTGAAAAACGACTCGCTTATCTTTATTGGAAATACAATTATGGACAACCGAATCGTTGAAGAAAAAGCGCCGACGCCGGGCGCGATACCGGCTCCGCCGATGATCGGGCAAGATGTGCTGTACGGCAAAGGCTATCTCATCGACGCTTCCAAAATGAACAAAGCGAATCAGCCAAGCACCGGCACGATATCGTATTCCCTAATTAAAGGCATCGGCGGCGGTGGGGACAAAACCTATCCCATTGGCGGCATCAATCCTGTGACCGTGCATTCGCCGGTGGTGAACTATGCTGCGGTGTCTGACGATCAGGCCCACAACCAGAAGACGCAACCGACTGCCGGACGATCGGCGCTCATTTTAGACCGGCCCTTCACCGTGACGATTCCGACAAACGGCCCGCATAAGGACATCAAGGGCTACGGCAATCGGGACTATGCCAAGTACGTGAGAGACAAACAGGTTTGGTTTCCGTTCGATGTATTTAAGGCGGATCGCACGACGTTCGTCCCGAAAGAAACGTGGGTGTCCATCCCGGTCGGACAGATGCAAACGACCTTCTTTTTGCCCGTTTGGGTGGATGAGGGCAATTACAACGTGTTATTTCGAACGTTTGCCGAGAACAGTCCAGCTTCCTTTACATCCCAGATGAACGCCAATCTTGACTTGTCCAACCATGTGGCTACGCAGGTGGTTCCGGTGGAAGTGATCGGCCGTCTCTATGACTTCCGCATCACCGATATTGCCGATTTTGCCTGGGAATCGGTGTTCCGTACCCAAAAGGGCAGCGCGAAACCGACAGGAAACGCCTATTGGGTTGGGACGAAAGGCATTGACGGCGCACCGCGCGGCAATACCCCTCCATACGTGCTGCCGGTGCGGCAAGGCAGTCCCCCGGAGAGCGGCAAGAAAAACGTTGCGGTCAAAACGGGCTATCATTTCAAATTTGAAGTCATGACGAAAGGCAACATGTTCAGCGCGGGCGACGGCATCCGCATTACACCGACGTTTTATTTTGTGGACAGCAAGGGGAAGACCCGGCAGGAGGTCGATCTTTATTACCATTCGGGCAATCAGCGGTTTATTCGCATCGGCTCCGGCGACGATGTTGAGAAACGGTATGTGACGCTCGACGCTCGTCTGCGCAATGTGCCGAGGCAGGAATTGACCGATACCGCCGCGACCCTTTGGTCGTTAAACGGTTCGCCGGGAGCCAAACAGACGTTTATCGATCAATATATGAAGGATGCGCAGAAGCCAACGTATGTCGGCGGCTACGACATCATGCTGCTGCCGCCGCAGCTTCGGACGTTTGTCGGCAGTATGAACGTACCTTCCGGCGTCAATGCGGCCCGCGCCAACGCTTCGGTGCAAAAGTGGTATGCCGAGTACAGTTTGCCCGCCGCACCATATGTGGTGCCGAAAGGTTTTAACTTGGCGGAATATGGACGGAAAAACCGACTGGATGACCATGCGCCCATCTTCCTGAAAGATGGGTATATTATCGTCAATTTCAATCTGGAAACGATCCGCAACCGGGACTTGAACCATCCTCATTTGCAGTATATGTACGGGCCGCTGAACAACCAATGGCAGATGGAAGGGTATCAGCGCAGCTTCATCGATCCGTACGGTGTGACGTTTTCGTTAAAGGATGGCGACGTAATCTTCTATTATGCTAATTTGTCCAGCTACGACGATTATGGCACAGGGGGAACTCATTAAAGGAAAACTCATTTTTATACCAGCCGGGAGGAAAAGAACATGCTGGAAAGATTGCAAGCGGCCGCTTCGGAGGATGCGGTCTATTTTTATTCCGCTTCGATGGACAAGGATACAGCACGTGGATGCATCGGACATTTGCGCGGTTATTTTGGCAGCAGCGGCGAGACGTTCTGGTCAACATGGTTCGAGGATGAGCCAGCGCTCAAAACGCCGTCTTTCCGGGCAGAACTGGATGAAGTGGTGCAGGCTCTGACGGAACAGGGGCTGCTTGAAAGCCGCAGCCGGATGCACCGTTTTTGCCTGTCGCATCCGGAAGCCCGTTTATCCGGGGCATGGCATTCCGGCGTATACGGCTTTTGTTTTCAAACGGAGCGACATCGGTATTACCTGCGTTGTTTCCCGCATGTAGGAGACTACAATTTCTATCTGTACTGCTACGTCCGGCCGGATCGTTTGTCGGAACGGTCGCCGGAGCGTTAACGTCTGCCGAGGAGGAAGCCTGTGAACGATCTCACCCGGTATAAACTACTAGGCCGGACTGAAAGTCCCTCCTGCCGCGAAGCTGCTGTACAGCTACCTGTTGGACCGCGCGAGCGGGCGGCATGGTTCCGTCTTATTGTCCGGCAAAAAGCTGGCTTTGGAGGTGGGCCTTTCCCCTTCCGCCGTCCGCCGTAATCTGCAACTCTTGCAACATATCGGACTCATTCGGGTTACAGCCCAATATTCGGAAGAAGGCATCCGCCTGACCAATCAAATTACGTTTCTGTAAGGGAGGTGCGACATGACAGCCAAGTTGCAACGCATCGTCGAACTGGCTGCCAGCACGGCTCGCACGGTGACGAATCAGCCTGACCTCTGGGCGGATTTTTTGCGGACGGCGGCCTGGAACTATAAATATCCGTTTCAGGATCAACTGTTGATTTACGCCCAACGTTCTGACGCGACGGCCTGCGCGCCGATTGAAGTTTGGAACAAACGGCTGGATCGCTGGGTCAAACGCGGCGCAAAAGGGATTGCCCTGATCGAAGATCGGGGCAATCACTTGAGTCTGCGCCATGTGTTTGACGTATCGGATACAGAGAGCAGACGCCAGCCGCAGGTGTCGCTTTGGCGCATGCAGGACAGCGACACGGCTCACGTGATCGAGACGCTGGAAAATGCGTTCGGCGCATCGGATGAAATCGAACCGCATGCGGAGCTGCCTGCTGCGTTCCTCGCTGCTGCGCGGAATGCGGTGGATGACAACAGCGCCGATTACGTGGCGGAGTTGGTGAAAGAGCGAGAACACAGTTTGCTGGAAGACCTGGATATTCCACATGTGGAATTACTGTTCAAGCAAGCGGCTGAAACGGCCGTCGCTTACATGACGATGACCCGTTGCGGATTAAATCCCGCACATTACATCAGCATCGAGGATTTGTCCGGCATTGGTTATTTCAACACGCTTCCTGCGTTGTCCCACTTGGGCGCGGCGATCAGCGATGTGTCCGAGATGATGCTGCGGGAAGTGGAATCAACCGTTCGGGCGCTGCGCCGGGATTTACAACGTGCGAACGAGGGGCAATCGTTTCGCACCCTTGCAAGACCCGATTCCTTGCCGCACAATGAAGCTACTCTACAAGAAAGGAAGGATGAGCATGGAACTGACCTATTCGCCGCAAGGGGACTATCTGCTGCCCAACCTGACGCTAAGCGTAGCGGAGACGACCATCGGGAAGTACGGGATGATGCGCAAGACGTTTCTGAAAACCGAGCGAAAGGGCATGTACGCCCATCTGATGTTGTCGGAGCAGTTGAACCGGCATCTGGCGGACATCGACCGGACAGCGCGGGAGCAGATCGACCGGACGATACAGGAGCTGCTCACATCTCGCCCGGCACCGGACAAGGCGAGCGATCCGCTGGCCTGGACGGGACACATGAACAACCTGAAGCAACAAGCGGAGGAACTGATTCTCACGGAACTGATTTATCATTAAAATGGTTTGATCGTGAAACGGAGGACCGAAGTCTTCCGTTTTTTCATGACCAAGCCATCATTAATGACATGCTCCGAGCCGCGCTGCTGCGGGAGAGCAAAGCGGATATTGAATCCTTTTTCAATGCCCATGAGTATGAGCGCGAGCGTCTGTTGTATGTGCGCGGTTTGTTTCCGATAGGCATCACCGAACTGACGCTGGATGAAGGCGTGCAGGCTGGGTTTGAACCATATCGCAACGTTTTGCATTTGTGGACGGGTACGGCGGATGAACCCACGGCACAAAGCTTTTACGATTGGGGTGTCATAGCCGGGCATATCGCCAGCATGATACTGTTAAACGATTTTGACTTGCCACGAAAGACGGAACCATCCATCCAGCAACAGACGCTGTGGATGGAACAAGCGGAGGACGCAAAAGCCTCCGCTTTTTTCATGCCGCAAGCGGTCATTGACGCCATTTTGCAAAACGGCAGCGGTTTTGAGAACGGCAAGTATCGAATTGCGCTATATTTCCAGCAGTCGCTGTCCGCACAGGAGAACGCCGATTTCCTGAAACGGGAATACGGGATCGGCGGGCGTCTCCCTGCGCTAATCGGTACGGATATTCACATGAATTACGACAGCAAAGGCATCACGCTGACACGCGGCTCCATCATGAATCCGGATACTCAGGTAGTGCTGCCGTGGGTGAAAGTGCAGAAACGTATCGGCGAACTGCTGGCTGCGGGACGGTACTTGAATCGGCAGGAAACCGAGCGGTTGCCCGGCTTCGCGGAAGAACAGGAGGAAATGCGGCGACAGCAAGGGGCGGAAATGGCCAGGCACGATCTGACGCAACCGGATGCATCGTCATCGGAGGGGCTTCCCCAATCGGACGCGCAAGCGGAACTGGAACGCATGCCGGTGAATCGGGAACGGGCGCGCTACGGTTATGACGTGGGTAGCATCGTCTGGATTGGTGCGGACGAATATGAAGTGGCACAGTTGGAGCCACGAACGGTTGTGTTGCAAGACCGGCAGTTCCCTTTGTTTATCAAAGAATTGAATCGCAGGGATTTTGAGCGTATGCTGCGCGAAAATCCGCTGAACGATCATCTGATTACCGGAGAGCGGGAGCCGGAACTGGCAGACGAGGCGGCATGGGAAGAGGTAGAAGATGCGGATCCTCTGGAAGAGTCGGTGACGGATGGGCTAGTGCCCATATCGCAATCAGACGCTGCCCTTTCACCTGCTCCCGAGGTCAGCCGTTCCGCGCCAGCCCATCCGTCTGTCCCGGCTGTCAACTACCGGATTACGGACGACGAACTGGGGCATGGCGGCGCAAAAACGAAGTTCAAATGGAACACAGAAGCGATTCGTCTGCTGAACAAATTGGATCAGGAGCAGCGGCAAGCGACAGCGGACGAGCAGGCGGTGCTGGCTCGCTACGTCGGATGGGGCGGCATTCCGCAGGCATTTGACGAAGCGAACACGCAGTGGGCAGCCGAATTTGCGGAACTGCAAGATTTGCTGGAGCCGGATGAATATGCGTCCACTCGTGCGTCAACGCTGAACGCCCACTATACATCGCCGACCGTCATTAAGGCGATGTACGACTGTCTGGAAACGATGGGCTTTCGCAGTGGCAATATTTTGGAGCCGTCCTGTGGTGTTGGCAATTTCTTCGGGCTGGTCCCGGAGTCGTTCCAAGACTCGCGGCTGTTTGGCGTGGAGCTGGATAGCATTACGGGCCGCATCGCCAAGCAGCTTTATCCGCAAGCGTCGATTGCGGTCAGCGGCTTTGAACAGACGAATTTTCCGGACAGTTTCTTTGATCTCGCCATTGGGAATGTGCCGTTCGGCGGTTATGGTGTGGCAGATAAACGTTACGACAAGCACAAGTTTCTCATCCACGATTACTTTTTTGCAAAAACACTGGACAAAGTGCGTCCGGGCGGCATTATCGCCTTTATTACGTCCAAAGGGACGATGGACAAGCAAAACCCTGCGGTACGCAAATATATTGCGGAGCGCGCCGAACTGCTCGGTGCGGTGCGTCTGCCGAGCAATGCGTTTCTGGCCAATGCAGGAACCGAAGTGACCGCCGACATTTTATTTCTGCAAAAACGAGATCGCATGGTCACAGTCAGTGAGCAAACCGAAGCATGGCTTTCACTTGCCGAGACAGTGGACGGCGTGCCGGTGAATAGCTACTTCGTCGCCCATCCCGACATGGTGCTTGGCACAATGGCCTTTGACGACCGGATGTACGGCAACCGGCAGGAAACGACCTGCAAGCCCTATCCGGACGCCAATCTGGATGAAGTGCTACGCGAAGCATTGTCCAACATCCATGCTGAATGGGTGGAGCTGGAACGGGAAGACCAGCCGGAGGAGGAAGAACCTTCCCTCCCTGCTGACCCGTCTGTCCGCAATTTCAGCTTTGCGCTGGTGGACGGTCACATCTACTTTCGGGAAAACAGCCGCATGCGGCGCGTGGACACTTCCGCGACGGCAGCAGGCCGCATCAAAGGGATGATTCAGCTACGGGATACCGTGCGCGAGTTGATCGAGTATCAAACCGAAGACTACAGCGATGAGATGATTCGGGAGCAGCAGCGCAAGCTGAATGCGCAGTATGACCGGTTTACAACGCATTACGGCCTGATAAACAGCCGCGCCAACAGTCTTGCTTTTTCGGATGATAGTTCTTACTTCTTGCTCTGTTCGCTTGAAATCGTAGACGAAGAAGGACGGCTGCTGCGCAAGGCGGATATGTTCACCAAACGCACCATCCGGCAACGCACCAACGTGGAACAGGTGGATACGGCTTCGGAGGCGCTTGCCGTTTCTATCGGCGCTAAAGCCCGTGTCGATCTACCGTATATGGCGGAATTAACCGGCTTGACGGAAGAGCAACTAATGGAGGAACTACGCGGCGTCATCTTTCCCAATCCCGAAAATCGGGATGAAACCGATCAACCGATCTTTGAAACGGCAGATGCGTATTTATCCGGCAACGTGCGGGAGAAGCTGCGTATGGCCAGACAATTTGCGGCCTATGATGCTGAACGTTACAGCGAAAACGTCAAAGCGCTTGAAGCGGTGCAGCCGAAAGACCTGGATGCCTCTGAAATTGATGTCCGCTTGGGGGCAATCTGGCTGCCGCCGGAAGACGTTCGGCAATTCCTGTTTGAACTTGTGGACACGCCGCCGATGTACCAGACCTACATTAACGTGATGTATTCCGAATATACGGCTGCCTGGAACGTTAAAGGCAAAAGCGATGACCGCAGTAACAATATTAAGGCAAACGTTACTTACGGCACAAACCGCGTCAATGCGTACAAGATTCTTGAAGATACACTGAATTTGCGGGACGTGCGCATATTTGACACTGTGTATGAAGATGGCGTGGAAAAGCGCGTCCTGAACAAGCAGGAAACGGCCATCGCTCAGCAAAAGCAGGAGATGATGAAAGAAGCGTTCCGCGACTGGATATGGCGAGATCCGCAGCGGCGTGAACGGCTGACAAGGCTGTACAATGACAGGTTCAACGCCATTCGTCCTCGTGAATACGATGGCAGTCATATTCGATTCACTGGGATGAACCCGGAAATCCGGCTGCGCCAGCATCAGATCAATGCGGTTGCAAGGGCGTTGTATGGCGGCAACTCCCTTTTCGCGCATTGTGTCGGTGCGGGCAAAACGTTCGCGATGACCGCCGCGGCTATGGAAAGCAAGCATTTGGGGCTGTGCAACAAGAGCATGCTGGTTGTACCCAATCACCTGACCGAACAGTGGGCGGCGGAGTTTTTGCAGCTTTATCCGTCGGCGAATATTCTGGTGGCGACCAAAAAGGACTTTGAAACGAAAAACCGCAAAACATTTTGCGCGCGGATTGCCACCGGAGATTATGATGCGATCATCATCGGCCATTCGCAGTTTGAAAAAATTCCGATTTCAACGGAGCGTCAGCGCCAGCAACTGTATGAGCAAATCTCGGAAATTACAAGCGGTATCCGGGAACTCAAGGAAGCCAAAGGCGAGCGGTATGCAATCAAGCAGCTTGAAAAAACGAAAAAGACGCTGCAAATCAAGCTGGAAAAGCTGAACGACACCAGCAGAAAGGATGATGTCGTTACCTTCGAGGAATTGGGCGTAGACCGTCTTTTCGTAGACGAAGCCGATTCGTACAAGAACTTGTTTCTTTATACGAAAATGCGCAATGTGGCCGGACTGTCGCAAACCGAAGCGCAAAAGTCGTCGGACATGTTTGCCAAATGCCGCTATCTGGACGAGTTGACCGAAGGCCGGGGCATCATTTTTGCGACGGGTACGCCGATCTCCAACTCCATCACCGAGATGTACACGATGCAGCGCTACTTGCAATACGAGCGGCTCAAGCGGCAAGGCTTGCAGCATTTCGATGCGTGGGCATCCACATTCGGCGAAACCGTCACAGCGATAGAGCTTGCACCGGAGGGAACGGGCTATCGGGCGAAAACCCGGTTTGCTCGTTTTTACAATTTGCCGGAGCTGATGAACGTCTTTAAGGAAGTGGCAGACATTCAGACGGCGGACATGCTCCGGCTTCCGGTTCCAAAAGCCCACTTCCACAATGTTGCTGTGCCGCCAAGCGAGTTCCAACGCGACATGGTCACCGATCTCGCCCGCCGCGCCGAACGGGTGCGAGCGAAGCAAGTGGAGCCGCACGAGGACAATATGTTGACGATCACCAATGACGGACGCAAATTGGCGCTCGATCAGCGGCTGGCCAATCCGATGCTCCCCGACGACGAAGGAAGCAAGGTCAGCGCTTGCGCGGACAACGTCTACCAGCATTGGACGGACAGTCTGAAAGAGCGGCTCACGCAACTGGTGTTCTGCGATCTATCTATTCCGAAACAGGATGGCACTTTCAGCGTGTACGACGAGCTGCGGCGTAAACTGATGGATAAGGGCATACCGCCTGAAGAAATTGCCTATATTCATGACGCTAATACGGAAGTTAAGAAGAAAGAACTATTCGCCAAAGTACGCAGTGGGCAGGTTCGGGTCCTGCTCGGATCGACATTCAAGATGGGGGCGGGTACGAACGTGCAAACGAAGCTGATTGCCCTTCACGACCTTGATTGCCCTTGGCGTCCGCGCGATTTGGAGCAGCGCAGCGGGCGCATTATCCGGCAGGGGAACCAGAACAGCGAGGTGCATATTTTTCGCTATGTGACCGAGAACACGTTCGACGCTTACCTTTATCAAACGCTGGAGAACAAACAGCGCTTTATTTCGCAAATCATGACCAGCAAATCGCCGGTTCGGTCAGCCGAAGATATTGACGAAACGGCTCTTTCCTATGCCGAGGTGAAGGCGCTAGCGACCGGCAATCCGTACATCAAAGAGAAAATGGACTTGGACATCCAGGTATCCAAGCTCAAGCTGCTCAAAGCCAACCATTTAAGCCAACGTTACGCGCTGGAGGATCGGCTGCTCAAAATGCTGCCGCAGCAAATCAAGTCTACGGAGGAACGCATTGTCGGGTATGAGCAGGACGTGGCCTTGTTCATGCGCGCCCAAGCGTCGGAAAAGGATAGCAGCGACGATTCCCGTTTTCCCGGTATGACCATCAAAGATTACACGTACTCGGAACGTGCTACTGCGGGCGTTGCCCTGCTGGAAGCCTGCAAAGGCATGACCTCTCCCGATCCGCAGGAAGCAGGCAGTTACATGGGCTTTTCCTTATGGCTATCGTTTGATAGCTTTGCAAAGGAATACAAGGTGACGCTGCGCGGCGCATTGGGCCATACGATTACGTTAGGACCGGATGCAGGCGGCAATATCACGCGAATAATCAATACATTGTCGGATTTGCCGAATAAGCTCGCCTATTGCCGTGACCAGCTCGCAACACTCAAGCAACAGATGGTAACGGCGAAGGAACAGATCGAGGCACCGTTCAAGCAAGAACAGGAACTGCAAACGAAGTCCGCGCGGCTCGCGGAGTTAAATGTGCTGCTGAACATGGACAAACGGGAAAACGAAGCCGTGGACAGCGTGTCGGATGAGGAACCGGAAGCACCCGAACGGCGGGTTGCGGATCGAGAGCGATAACAGCAATGGAAAGGTATAAATCACATGACGAAATGGACTCCGGCTTTTGGGGTCCTTTTCGCATTTCTGGAGGAACGCACATGTTGTATACCATCCCAAGCGGCGGCGGATGCTTTTGCCCGATTCTACCGCCTATTTGTTACGGAACCGATCCGACCGAGGAGGGAGAAACCGTGCCGGAATTGGAATTGATATCCAAAGGGAAGAACGGATTTGGAGACACGTATTATTACATCCGTGATTCGAACGGGGTGACCAGTCAAGTCTATGAAAGCGAGTTAGACGCATTCATGAAAAAGAAAGGCGCTACAGAGTTGAGGGAAAGAAGAGCTTATCTGTATCCCAAAAAGAAGGGTAAGGCACGATGAACAAATGAAGCAGGATGAAAGAAAATCAGCCTTACAATTAAGAGACACGATTTTTAAAGCCCGTTGTGGCTAATTTACTTTTTTCGAGAGGAACTACGGCAATGAGCTATGTAAGCAAGGAACAAATCGAACGTGCAAAGCAATTGGACCTGCTCACCTATTTGCAATGTTTCGAGCCATACGAACTGGTGCGATGCTCGCGCAACGCCTATTCGACCCGCTCCCACGACAGCCTTAAAATCTCCAACGGTAAATGGTTCTGGTGGTCTAGTGGGATCGGCGGTCGTTCTGCGCTGGACTACCTCATTAAAGTAAGAGGCATGTCGTTTCCCGATGCGGTGCTGCAAATTGACGGTAATCCACCCGTTCACATGGATCCAGCTACTCCTGCCATCCAGCAGGATGGTTCAAATGCGCGACTGGAGCTTCCCGAACCGTATGAGAATTCGAATCGCGTCATCGCTTATCTCTCCAAACGCGGCATTTCCCGCGACGTAATTGATTTTTGTCTCAAAACGGGACGACTGTACGAAAGCCGAATGTACCACAACGCGATTTTTGTTGGGTTTGATTTGCAAGGCACTCCGCGCTATGCGGCGATTCGCGGGACAACCAAAACCCGATATATGGGCGAAGCGCCAGGCAGCGATAAACGGTATTCGTTCGCTATACCGGCCGATGATAACGGCACAGAGTTGCACTTGTTTGAAAGCGCGATTGACCTGTTATCGTACTGTACCCTTTCGGAAATCTCCGGGAAAGTCTGGCGACAATCGCATCAACTGTCGTTGGCCGGCATATACAGCCCAAAAGAAAACAAGGATGAGGGCATTGCCCCGGCTGCACTTACCAACTATTTGCAAAGCTATCCTGAAGTGGAGCACATGGTGCTTCACTTGGACAACGACGAACCGGGCCGTTCTGCGGCAGCAATGATTCAGCAATTACTCAGCCAAACCTACGAGATTTCCGATGAACCGCCAAACAGGAAAGACGTTAACGACGACCTGATGATTTATCGTAAACAGCGCGAGGAGCCAACTCGATAGCACCGCTCGGTACAATGGTAATCAGAGCAGTGTCGGGCGAAAATAGAGGTGGCTTCAAAATTCTAATTCCGAGGAGGTAAGGCATGAGCGAACAGGGAAAAAATGAGCAGGCCGAGGAAATTGAGAAAGCACTTTTGGAGGCAGAGGAAGAAGCGCGAAACGATCCGACACGTTTAGGTCATCAAACGGTGATGGATCGTGTACGCCGGGTAATAGGCAAGGAACGTTGATGGAAGCCAAATACCATTATGTTTCGCACGAAGACGCTGAGCGATCAGCGTCTTTTTGTCGTTTCGATACCCCTCCCCTTTTTCCCGGCAGGTGCCTTCAGGGCGACGCGATCGTTACATCCAACCGGATGTAACGATCAGGACCGACAACCCCTATCATGTTGCGGATATCGACGAGTTGCAGGCCATCGCGGAAAGCATTCGGAAGCATGGCGTGATCTCGCCGCTTGTCGTGCGACCGCGGGATGGAGGAGGTTATGAAATCATATCCGGACACCGACGAAAGGCGGCTTGTGAAAAAGCGGGAATCGCTGCGGTCCCCGCCTTCATTCGTGAAATGGACCGAAACGCCGCGATTATCGCCCTGGTGGACAGCAATCTGCACCGCGAGCATGTGTTGCCGTCCGAAAAAGCATGGGCCTACAAGATGAAGCTAGATGCCATCAAACGGCAAGGGCAGCGCAACGATTTGGCCGATAGCGGAACTCCTGACCAACTCGGACAGAAGTCGCGGGAGCGCGTTGCCGTTGATGTAGGAACGAGCGCGACGCAGGTGCAGCGCTATATCCGGCTGACTGAATTGATTCCGCCGCTTCTGGAAATGGTGGACAGCGGCAAGGTGGCGTTCAGTCCTGCCGTGGAGCTGTCCTATCTGTCCGAAAAAGAACAGGAAGCCTTGCTGGAAACGATGGGTAGCGAGGAACGCACCCCTTCCCTTTCCCAAGCCCAGCGCATGAAAAAACTGAGGGCCAACGGCCTGCTCGACATGGACGCGATTTTCAAAATCATGATCGAGGAAAAACCGAGTCAACGGGAACAAATCAAGCTGCAAAAGGAAAGCATCAAGGACTATTTTCCGAAGGGCTATACGGCCCAGCAGATGGAACAGACCATATTGAAGCTGCTGGAGGAATGGAAGAAAAGGAGGGAACGGGGCCGCGAGAACAGCCGCTGACTTTTTCCCGGCTGGTATTTGGGGTAGTAGTACCAGCGAAGCTGACACCATCCGCAAAGTAGATGTAATTAAATGGGAGCAACAGCTACCGGATGAGAGGGAAGCTGCCACTTCCCCCAAGCGCAGACGGTCAGCGAGTGGGTCATTTTTAAGTTGGCGTTAGTGGGTCAATTTAAATCCGGCCTTGACATACGCAACAGTCTTGAATTTTTTTCCGTAAATCTAAGCTCCCAATTTCGCTTCAAATGATCTTCTCGTAACTATTCAGTAAACCCGCTTAAATAAGCTGAAGCTGTTTTCGGAATTGC
>NZ_CAUPYC010000072.1:0-19107 GCF_963515335.1 uncultured Paenibacillus sp.
GGAATGGACGCCGCTGCGCGCGGCGCCCAAGCCGCGGAGCAGCCCGCAGGGTCAGCGGGACCCGGCACGGCCGGCGGTCCCGCATCCGCGCCGCCGGCTGCGCCGGGGCCTTCCGGCCGGGCATCCGCCGAATCCGGCGCCTCCGGCAAGATCAACCGGCTGCTTGCGGCCAAAAACCGCCGCCGGTAGCCCCTATGCCGCCGCCGCGCCCCGCTGGACATGGCGCCGCCGCGGCGGTACAATGCTTGTGAGCGGCATCACACAAGCTTGCGAAGGAGGCGCGCGAGGTGGATTTTTTTGCTCGGATTGCCGAGGATAAAATCAAGGAAGCGATGGCCCGCGGCGAGCTGAGCAATCTGCCCGGCGAAGGAAAGCCGCTCGAATTGGACGATCTGTCGCACGTGCCGGAGGATTTGCGAAGCGGCTATATCATGCTCAAGAACGCCGGCTTCGTGCCGGAGGAAGTCCATTTGGCCAAGGAAACGTTGGCGCTGCGGGATTTGATCCGCATGAGCCGCCATGACGGCGAGCGGGCGTCCTTGAAAAAGCAGCTGTCGGAAAAGCAGCTTCGCCTGCGCATGCTGATGGAGCAGCGCGGCATTTCGGACAGTTCGGCTTTTACGCAGTATGAAAACCGGATTCGGAACAAAATAGAGGGGGAATCGGAAGATGTATGAGGAATGGTCGGCTCAGGATCTGAAGGATCGGCTTGACCGCGGCGAGAAGCTGAACCTGGTGGATGTGCGCGAGCCAGAAGAATGGCGGGAGGGGCACATCGCGGAAGCGCGCCATATCCCGTTGTCGCAATTCACCGAGCGTGTCGGCGAATTGCATGCGGAAGACGAGGATGCGCCGCTCGTTTTCATTTGCCGGAGCGGCAACCGCAGCGGCCGCGTATGCGACTATTTGTCCCAGCAGGGCTATACCGTCGTCAACATGGCGGGCGGCATGCTGGCCTGGCCGGGTGACGTCCGAACCGGAGACTGATCCGGCGGCGGGCGTCCTGTCCCGTCCGGCTGGCCCCATTTTCCAAGCAACCGTCAATTCATTGAATCGAGAGGAGTTGCGCACGCATGATCACCATTACCCGCGCGCCATGATGCAGGGCTGGGAGTCGATGAAGCCGTCGATCGTGTTCCAATGCGACGATATCGACGGAACGTACGAGCGGATGAAGGCCAACGGCGTTAAGTTCCTCGAGGCGCCGAACAAAATGCCGTGGGGCACCTACGCGCGCTTCGCCGACGAGGACGGCAACGAGTTTTTGCTGAAAGGTTAGTCCTCCGCCTGCGCGACGAGCTTGCATCAAACCCGGCTCATTAACGGACCCGTTTCCGCTATTGAGCCGAATTTTTTCGGGTGACATTTGAAAATCAATTTTAGTGAACATTCATTGCTTTTGTTATAATGAATTTGAGGTGATCGGCATGAACCCGTTAAGCGATCAAACGAAAGAGGAAATTCTCCAAGCGCTTGAAGGCAAGAAATTGGGACTTTTCGTTGTGAAGGGCAAATTGGTTTCCGTGGGAGTGGAGAATTTCATATCAAACGAGGAAGATGATTCCGAGTTGGACTTGGCCCAAGAAATTGAGATGTATCCTGAACTTGAAGCTTCTCTGCAAAGATATTTGGATAATCCCGACATGAAAGGGTATACGGCCAGCGAACTGAAGGAGAAGCGCCGTGCCAGAAGAAGATAAGCGACCTTTCCGGATTGTTTTTAAGGGTGAGTTTGATATGTGCTTGGATCGAATCGCCGCTTTTTTTTCGGAACAAGGACTTGAACCGTTGCAATGGTGGTATGACAAAGAAATCGAGATAATCGACCATATTGAGCATATGCTAACATTTAATCCGTATGTCGGGCATGTAGTCGAAAAGGGCAGCTTTAAAGGGCTTCGGCGAATTACCTGCGGGAAAAGCAGGCATATACTGTTGAACTATTTGATATATTATGCCGTTCACGAACAAGATCGCGATGTGGATGTAATTAATATTTTACCTTCAAGAACGAAGCGAAAACGCGTGACAGAGTAGAACACTTTTTTATAGGCTGGCAACCTTTAAGACGCGAGGGGCGAAGTTCGTCTTCTCAGCGGTAAGAGGGCCGAGAAAAAATTCAACTAATACTTGCATTTTACAACCATTAGCGTTATACTCAGCATGAGGTGAACGGGATGGAAGAATTGCGCAGCACGATCCAGACGATGGCGAGACGGTTCGGTTTTCTGAATAAAAATTGCTGCGTAGTCGCCGGCTGCGATATTTCGCTCGTCCAGAGTCATATCCTGTACGAGATCGATCGCCGGCACGAGCCGTCGATGCAGCAGGTGGCGAATGCGCTGGGGATGGATGTGACGACGTTCAGCCGGCAGATCCAGTCTTTAATCAAGATGAAGCTTGTCGTCAAAACCGCTTCCTCCGCGGATCGCCGCGTCTATTTGCTGAGCCTTACGACGGAAGGCAAGTTTGCGGCCACGGCAATCGACGAAGAAATGAAACGTTACTTGAACGAGGTCTTTTCGCGCATGAACGAGTTCGAGCGTGAGACGGTCATTCGCTCGCTTAAGCTGCTGAATGACAGCATGGCGAAATCCAGCGTATGCTGCAGCCCGTTCATGTAAGCGTGCTTTTGTTATCCTATACTTGCATTATGCAAGTATTTAGGGATATATATCTTATTTAGTGGAGGTGATTCCAATGGCACAACCGATCGTTATGATGGCTGATGGCTGCTGCGGCGGAACGGGCGGACGTTAAGGCATTTTTGCATCCGATTGGCACAAAGAGCGGTTCGGCGTACAGCCGGACCGTTTCTTGTGCATTTGGCAGAGCAACGGATATTGTCGATATAGACAACTTTTATCCGGTAGTGGTATAGTAACTCTTGCAATAATCGAATAGGTTTGGATACGGGTGCCGAACGTTCCGCAAGGGACGACAGGCATAATAGGGAAGTCCGGTGAAAATCCGGCACGGACCCGCCACTGTAAGAAGTCCGGAAGGCACCAAAGCCGTCCGCAAGCGAGCGCCATTCAAGTCACTGGGCAACCGGGAAGACGGCGCGCGTGAGCTTCGAGTCAGGAGACCTGCCCGCATCGTGAACGCTACCTACGTGGACTTAGGGAGGTGTTGGAATATGGCCCGCAGCCGCTATCCGCACGGTGTACCGCCGGATCGGAGCAAGCTCGGCGAACCGGCGACCGGGGGACCATAGCATTTCCGACACGAATCGGGAATGCTTTTTTTTATTTTCCAGCAAGAATGCGACGATTACTTTATAACCGGAAATGGAGAAGATGAACACGATGAACGACCGATTGGAACGCAAATTTACAACTGCGCGGGCAATCCGCTTGCTTATGATCGCTTTGCTGGCGATGGCGCTTACTGTGCTTGCCGCTTGCGGCGCCGGCAGCGACAATGCCGCGAACGGCAGCGGGGTGAACGGCAGCGCCGGGCAAACCGAGAACGGAACGGCGAACGGCGATGCGGGTGAAACGAACGACGGCGGCCAAGCCGCGAACACGGCGGAAAAGGAGCCGGCCGACACGGCCGACAGCGCCGAATCCGCCGCCCAGACGACTTACCCTCTGACGCTGACCGATGCGACCGGCACGGAGGTCACGATCGCCGAACAGCCGGCGAAGGTCGTATCGATTACGCCGAGCGAGACGGAGATTCTGTTCGCGATCGGAGCCGGCGGCGCCGTGGCGGGCGTCGACGACAACAGCAACTACCCGGCCGAGACGGCGAACCTGCCGAAGGTCGGCGGCTTCAAAATGAACGTCGAATCGGTTGCCGGCCTCAACCCCGATCTGGTCGTCGCCAATGCGAGCATCAACGGCCAGGTGGTCGAGGATCTTCGCGCGTTGGGCATCGTCGTGTTCGCCTCCCAGCCGAAAACGATCGACGAGACGATCGCCCATATCGAGGAAGTCGGCGTCATCGTGAACAAGCAGGCCGAAGCGAAAGCGGTGGCGGACAAAATGCGCGCCGACAAGCAGGCGGTCGTGGACGCCGTGAAAGGCGCCGAGCCGAAAACCGTATACCTGGAATTCTCGCCGGGCTGGACGGTCGGCAGCGGTGAATTTCTCGACGAAATCGTGACCCTCGCCGGCGGCAAAAACGTGGCGAACAGCCAGCCGAGCTGGTATGAAATCGATCCGGAGGCCATCCTCAAGGCGAACCCGCAGGTCATCCTGTATCCGGAGATCGAGGGCGACACGACGATTCCCGACGCGATCAACAGCCGGCCTGGCTGGGATCAGATCGACGCCGTGAAAAACAAGCAGGTGTTCGCGGTTCCGAACGATCCGCTCGTGCGCGTCGGCCCGCGTCTGACCGACGGGCTTCGGGACGTGGCGAAAGCGATCCATCCCGACCTCGTTCAATAGCCGCATATGAAACTGAAAATCGTCACATACGGAGGAGCAGCGATGCTTCTCCTTGTCCTTTCCGCCGTCGTTTCGATCTCGATCGGCTCGGCCGGCTATCCGATCGCTAAAGTATGGGCCATTATCGTTCATCAATTGCCGTGGAATCGGGGAGAAGCCGTGGAATGGACGGCGCTTGACGAAGCGGTCGTCATTCAGGTTCGCCTGTCCCGGATCCTGATCGGAGTACTCGTCGGCGCGTGTCTCGGGCTTGCGGGCGCGGGCTTCCAGGGTGTGCTGCGCAACCCGCTCGCCGACCCTTATACGCTCGGCGTCGCTTCGGGAAGCTCGATCGGCGCGGCCTTCCTGATCCTGTTCGGGGTGCAGTCCGCCGTCGGCATCTGGACGGTGCCTTTCGTCGCTTTCGGGACCGGCATGGCGACGATATTCGCGGTGTTCTGGCTTGCCCGGCAGCAAGGGCAAATGCGAATCGAAACGCTGATCCTGGCCGGCGTCATCGTGCAGGCTTTTCTCGGCGCATTCGTCTCTTTCATGATTTCGATGTCGAACACCGTCGTCAACGAAATCCTTTATTGGACGATGGGCAGCCTGTCCAAGCGGAACTGGGAGCATGTCGCGCTTGTGCTTCCGTTCGCAGCGCTCGGTTTGCCTGCGATATCGGCATTCGCGCAGCCGATGAATCTGTTCGTCCTCGGCGAACGCCAGGCCGCCCATCTCGGCGTCAATGTCGAACGCACCAAGCTGACCGTGCTGACGATCTCGACGCTGCTGACGGCGGCGGCCGTGTCGGTATCGGGCGTCATCGGCTTCGTCGGCCTTGTCGTGCCGCATCTGATCCGTCTCATTGTTGGACCTGATTATCGGCTGGTCGTGCCGTTGTCCGCGATTGTCGGCGGCATCTATGTGCTGTGGGCGGACACGCTCGCCCGAACGGCGCTGAGCCCGAAGGAAATTCCGCTCGGCGTGCTGACCGCGCTGATCGGCGCGCCGTTTTTCGCGTATTTGCTGAAGCGCCGCAAAGCCGGCCTGAAGGAGGGCTGAAAACATGATCGACGTACGGAATGCGGTCAAACAAATCGGCGGCAGCCGTGTGTTGGACGGGGTAAGCTTCACGCTTGCGGAAGGCGGCATGTACGGCATTATCGGCCCGAACGGCGCCGGCAAGTCGACGCTGCTGTCGCTGCTTTCCGGCGTGGAGCCGGCCGGCGGAGGCTCGGTCAATCTGCGGGGAGAACCAGTGAAGGCATACAAAGGCAAGGATTTGGCGCGCTGGGTGGCCGTGCTGCAGCAGGAGGGACTGCCGGCGACGGCTTTCACCGTGCGCGAGGTCGTCGGCATGGGACGTTATCCGCATCAGAATTGGCTCGGCCACGAGGAGAAGGATGCCGGCGAGCTGATCGAAAGCGCGATGCGGACGCTTGGGCTGACGAAGCTGGCTGAACGGCGGCTGAGCCAGCTGAGCGGCGGCGAACGGCAGCGCGTCGCGCTGGCAAAGGTGATGGTGCAGGAGCCGGAGCTGATATTGCTGGACGAGCCGACCACTTATCTGGACATCGGCCATCAGGTTCAGCTGCTCGACGCGGTACGGGATTGGCAGAAGCAAAAAAGGCTGACGGCCGTCGCGGTGTTTCACGACCTGAATTTGGCGGCGCAATACTGCGACCGGCTGCTCGTATTGGCCGGCGGCAAGCTTGCAGCGGACGGCACGCCGGCCGAGGTGCTTACGGAGGAGACGATCAGCCGGGTGTACGGGACGGATCCGATCGTTCTGCGGCATCCGGACAATGGCGCTCCCCAGGTGCTGCTGAGACCGCGGGCTGCGCGCAAATCCGATCAGACATTCATGCCGCTGCGCGGCACCGCTGATGAATGAAAATTTTAATTTTCAAGGCAGAAAGCATCGTTTCTACGTTAGTCCGTTAGTGCTAATATTGACGCGCTCCGTTGGAATTCATCCAATGAAAACCAAGTTACGGATCTCTTCTTATCGTTTCACTGGATTTCATCCAGCAAAATTAAGCCTCCAGGGGGCTGTGAGTGGAAAGCGGCCGATTTCACTGGATACTTTCCAACATAAGCCGGCATCTACCGCTAAAACAAGCCGTTTGATTGGATGAAA
This sequence comes from uncultured Paenibacillus sp., assembly GCF_963515335.1. Taxonomy (NCBI): domain Bacteria; kingdom Bacillati; phylum Bacillota; class Bacilli; order Caryophanales; family Paenibacillaceae; genus Paenibacillus; species uncultured Paenibacillus sp. The sequence continues at coordinate 6,517 of NZ_CAUPYC010000072.1, forward strand.
TCCAATCAAGTTTAAATGACTGTCATAAGAAGCCTGGATCCGTTGCCTCGACAAGCTGCAACAGACACATATGTCAGCCTGTCGCGACAAGTTGCGGGCGGCGTATGGCCCTTTTCTATAAAATGATCCCATCATCGTGAAAGGAGACCGTGTCATGGAGCTTGAATTGAAGCTGCGTCAAGTGTGCGAACGAATCGGACCGCTGGACGAAGCCGCGATGGCGGAAGCCGCCGCAAGGCTGGACAGCCTGACGAAGCCGCCGGGCAGTCTCGGCAGACTGGAGGAGATCGCCGTCCGGATCGCCGGGATCAAGGGCGAGGCGATGCCCGTGGCCGGGAGGAAGGCGGTGGTGGTCATGGCGGGCGATCACGGCGTGACCGCCGAAGGCGTCAGCGCCTACCCGGCGGAGGTTACGCCGCAGATGGTGATGAATTTTCTCGCCGGCGGCGCGGCCGTCAATGTGCTGGCCCGGCAGGCGGGGGCGGACGTTTATTGCGCCGATCTCGGCGTGAATGCGGAGCTTGCCCACCCCCGCCTGCTGGACTATAAGGTTCGGAAAGGAACCGCCAATATGTGCCGCGGACCGGCAATGGATCGCGAGGACGCTGTGCGGTCCGTTCTCGCCGGCGTCGAAATCGCCTCGATGCTGATTAAGCACGAGGGTTACGATCTGCTCGCGACCGGCGATATGGGAATCGGCAACACGACGCCGAGCGCGGCGCTCTGCGCGGTTTTCAGCGCAGCGGCCGTCGAGGACTCCGTCGGCCGCGGCACGGGCGTCGACGACGAGCGGCTGCGGAGTAAAACAGCAGCGGTCCGCAGGGCGATTGACGTTAACCTTCCCGATCCGTCCGATCCGATCGACGCGCTGGCCAAGGTCGGCGGCCTCGAAATCGGCGGGTTGGCCGGGCTCATGCTCGGCGCCGCCGCGCTTCGCCGTCCGGTTCTTGTGGACGGCTTCATATCGACGGCGGCCGCGCTCGTCGCGGCACGGCTGTGTCCGGGAGCCGTCGACTATATGATCGCCTCGCATCTGTCGCACGAGCGCGCGCACGGCGCGCTGCTGGAAGCGGTAGGCCTGCGGCCGGCGATTCATTTGGACATGAGGCTTGGCGAAGGGACGGGCGCCGTTCTCGGGTTTCATTTTGTCGAAGCGGCGCTGCGGGTCATGCATGAGATGGCCACCTTTGAAAGCGCGGGCGTATCGAAGGAATAGGAGGAATGGACGGTATGGCGGTACTGGTTACCGGCGGCGCCCGCAGCGGCAAAAGCGGGTTCGCCGAAGCATACTCGGCGCGGATCGGCGCACGCGGCCTCTATGTGGCGACGTCGGAGCCGTTCGACCGCGAAATGGCCGAACGGGCGGAACGGCACCGGCTGGACCGGGCCTCCTCGGGTTTCGAGTGGGAGACGGTGGAAGAACCGTTCGCTCTCGCGGAGCTGCTTGGACGATTGTCCTCGGCATACGGCGGCGCCCGGTCCGGGGAGCCCCCTGTCGTGCTCGTCGATTGCCTGACCTTGTGGCTGACGAACCGGTTGCTGGCTCTGGAGGAGAAGGAAGGCTGTACGGCGCGCGAAGCGGATGGCGAAATGGAGCGGCTCATCGACGAGCTCGTCCACGCGGCGGTGCGTTATCCGCATCCGCTTGTGCTGGTCACGAACGAGGTCGGCAGCGGCATCGTGCCCGACTACCCGCTCGGCCGGCGTTTTCGCGATCTGGCGGGCAGGCTGAACCGGCGCATGGCGGAAGTGTGCGACCGGGTTTTTCTCGTTACGGCAGGCATTCCGGTGGATCTAAAAAAGCTCGCGTTCCGGTTGGAGGAGCTGTAGCCGATGCTGTTCTACTCGCTGCCGGAAATCTCGCTCATGATCGCGCTTGCGATTGCCGTGGATTGGCTCGTCGGCGATCCGAAATGGCCGACGCATCCGGTCATTCTGATCGGCCGCCTGATTAAAAGGCTGGAAGGCCGGTTGTATCCGGAGACGGACGGTGTATTAAGCGCCGGGGCAATGCGTTTGCGGGGTGTCGCGCTGACTGTTTGCACGGTGATCGCCGCCGGGGCGGCGACGATGGCCGTCGTGTGGGCGGCGGCGCTTATTCATCCTTGGCTGGGCTTTGCCGTTAACGTTTGGTTCGTGTCCACGACGATCGCCGTCAAAGGGCTCAAGGATGCGGCGATGCTGGTCTATCGGCCGCTGAAGCGGGGCGATTTGGCCGAGGCGCGCAAATACGCCGGCTATATTGTCGGCCGGGATACGGACCGGCTCGATGAGCGGGAAGCGTCCCGCGCCGCGATCGAGACCGTGGCGGAGAATACGACCGACGCGCTTGTCGCGCCGCTTGTGTTCGCGCTGCTCGGAGGCGCGCCGCTCGCCATGCTGTACCGGGCGGCGAACACGCTCGATTCGATGGTCGGCTACAGGAACGAGCGGTACCTTCATTTCGGCTGGGCTTCGGCCCGGCTCGACGACATCCTCAATTATGCGCCCGCCAGATTGACCGGCCTGCTTATGATCGCGGCTGCCGTTCCGCTGCGGGGGCTGTCGCCCGTGCGCGCGCTGCGGGCGATTGTGGTTTTCGCCCGTCTGCACCCGAGCCCGAACAGCGGCATCCCGGAAGCGGCGGCGGCCGGCGCCCTCGGCATCGAGCTCGGCGGCGTCAATTCGTATTTCGGCGTCCGCAGCGAGCGGGCGCGGATGGGTTGGCCGCTTCGTTCGCTGGAGACGGAAGATATCGTAAAGACGGTCAGGCTGTTGTATGCTGTCAGTATGCTGCTTTTTGTCTGGGGGCTGACGACATGGTGGATCACGCGATAAAATCGGCGCTTCGGCATGCGGCCGCCGCGATTCAATTTCTGACCCGCTTCCCGCTGCCGATTACGGTGCCTTTTGAGCGGCGGACCGCGGCGGGCAGCGTCGTCTATTTTCCGCTGTGCGGGGCGCTGATCGGCGTGACGGGGGTAGGCGCGGCTTACCTGCTGCTGCTTGCGCTTCCGCCGCTGCCGGCGGCGGCCTTGACGCTGGCGATATGGACCGCGTTAAGCGGCGGGCTCCATCTGGACGGCTGGATGGACACGGCGGACGGCGTGCTCAGCCATCGGCCGCGCGAGCGGATGCTGGAAATTATGAAGGACAGCCGCGTGGGCGCGATGGGCGTGATCGCAGGCGTCCTGCTGCTGCTGCTAAAATTCGCCGCGCTGGTTTCGATCCTCGAATCCGGTCTTCGTCCGGCGGAAGCGGCCGCTCTGATCTGCATACCGGTATGGAGCCGCTGGTGGATGGCTGCCGCGATATTCGGCTGGAAGTACGCCCGCGGCGAGGAAGGGCTCGGTTCGCCTTACCGGGATGTCCGGGCGGGGCATGCGGGGCGGTCGGCTGCGGTCGGAGCGGTCATTACGCTGATTGTACTGGCTGTCGGCGAACTGTCGGGCGCGGACAGCCTTCCGGTCGCGGCGGAAGGAGTTGCCGCGCCGTTCGCGGGACTGCTGTCGATCGCGCTGTGGCCGGCCGCGGCCGCGGCGTTCGGCTGGCCGCTTGCCGGCTGGCTGAACCGGAGGCTCGGCGGCTTGACCGGCGATACTTACGGCGCCCTGAACGAATGGGTGGAGGCCGGTTTGCTGCTGCTCGCCGTTGCGCTTGTAGCCGGCTGATCCCGGCGCTCCTCTCCCGCCGCGCGCTGCGGCGGCGCAAGGCGGTGTCGACCGGACGTTGCATAAAGAGTAGATCCATAAAGATTAGATCCATAAAGAGTACGAAGTTTGTTGAAGGAGGCGGCGCGGCATGCTGGAGCAATACGGCCATGGCGGCGATCTGTTGACCGCACAGCGGCTGTTCGGCAGTAATGCCGGCGAGTTTCTCGATTTCAGTTCCAATATGAACCCTTTGGGACCGCCGCAAGCGGTCTTTTCGGCTATTGCGGCGTTCGGCGCGGGGATTGCCCGCTATCCCGATCCGGCCTCGCGGCGGTTAACGGCCCGTCTCGCGGAGCTCCATGAGATTGAAGAGCCGAATGTGCTGATCGGCAACGGAGCGGCGGAACTGATCGATTTGGCGGTTCGGGCTTTGCGTCCGGAGACGGCCGCCGTACCGGCGCCGAGCTTCTCCGAATACGGCGATGCCGTGCGCAAGTCCGGCGGGACGGCGGTGCCGGTCCCGTTGCGGGCGGACAACGGCTTTGCCGTTGACGAGGCGGCGGTCCGGCATGCTATGGAAACGCACGGCAAGCCTTCGCTCTGGTTTTTCGGTTCGCCCAACAATCCGACCGGACGGCTAACCGATCCGAAGCTTGTTCGGCGTCTGGCCGATGAAGGCCACACGGTTGTGCTCGACGAGGCGTTCATCGATTTTCTGCCGGATGCGGAGCGGTTAACGCTGATCCGGTCTGCCTGTAAAACGCCGGGGCTGATCGTTCTCCGCTCGATGACCAAGCTGTACGCGGTTCCCGGAATAAGGGTCGGATACGCGGCCGGACACCCGGAAACGATCGCTTACATGCGGGATCTGCAAGTGCCTTGGAGCGTGAATGCGCTGGCGCAGGCGATCGGAGAAGCGGTCCTGGACGACAGGCCGTTCGTCGAGAGGACCGTTGCCTGGCTGCAGGGCGAGCGTCCTTATTTGGCCGAACGCTTGAGCCGGCTCGGACTTCGCGTGATTCCCGGCGCGGCCAACTTTATCCTGTTCGAGCTGCCGCCGGAGAGCGGCATGTCGGCGGCGGATTTGCAGCGGGAGATGGGGCGGCGCGGCGTGTTGATCCGCGATGCTTCGCGGTTCGACGGATTAGGCGCCGGCTATTGCCGGGTGGCGGTCAAGCTGCGGGCGGACAACGACCGGCTTGTAGAAACGCTGAAGGCATGTCTCGGCACGAATCCGCAGCCGGAGGAGCCGGCGAACAGGGCCGCACCGAACACCGCCAAGCCGGCATATAAAGCCGCGCCAAACACCGCCCGGCCGGCGCGCACGCTTATGATCCAGGGCACCGCCTCGGACGTCGGCAAAAGCATCCTGACGACGGCGTTATGCCGGATTTTCGCGCAGGACGGCCTGCGCGTAGCGCCGTTCAAATCGCAAAACATGTCGCTCAATTCCTATGTGACATGGGACGGCAAGGAAATCGGCGTCGCCCAGGGGATGCAGGCCGACGCATGCGGGATCCCGGCCGTTACCGATATGAATCCGATTCTGCTAAAACCGACGGGACACATGGCCTCGCAAGTCGTCGTCCATGGCGTTCCGCTGCGGGATTACGACGCGCGCGCCTATCGCGAGCAGTATTTGGCCGAGGCGGAGCCGATCGTGAAGGAGGCGCTGGCCCGGCTGCGTTCGGCGTACGACGTCGTGGTGCTGGAGGGCGCCGGAAGCCCTGCGGAAGTGAATCTGAAGGACCGGGATATCGTCAATATGAGAATGGCCGGCTGGGCCGAAGCCCCGGTGCTGCTTGTCGCCGACATCGACCGCGGCGGCGTTTTCGCTTCGATCGTCGGCACGATGGATATTCTGGAGCCGCATGAACGGGATCGTGTCGCGGGCTTCATCGTCAACAAGTTCAGGGGCGACGCGTCGCTGCTCGCGCCGGGAATCGAATGGCTGGAGAAGCGGACCGGAAAGCCGGTGCTCGGCGTCATTCCCCATCTAGACGCGCTCGGGCTGGAGGACGAGGATTCGCTCTCGCTCGACGCCCGCCGGCGCGGCACAGGCCCGGTGCCGCCGGGACAGCGCGGCGGGACCGAGGCCGAAGATGCCGCTGACGGGCAGAAGCTCGACATCGCCGTTATCCGGCTGCCCCGTATTTCCAATTTCACCGACTTCGATCCGCTTCACTTCGAGCCGGATGCGTCCGTTCGCTACGTCACGGATGCGGAGTCGCTCGGCGAACCGGATGCGGTCGTCATTCCGGGCAGCAAAAACGCCGCGGAAGACATGCGCTTCCTGCGCGGCTCCGGATTGGCGGACGCGGTGGACCGTTACGCCCGCGGAGGGGGGGCGGTGGCCGGGCTGTGCGGCGGCTATGAGATGATGGGCCGCATGCTGCTTGATCCGGACGGGGTCGAGTCAGGCCATACCGAAACGGCGGGCTTCGGCTGGTTCCCGTTTCGTGTCTGCTTCGGACGGAGCAAGCGAACCGTGCGGGTAAGCGGAACGGCGGCCGTACCCGGCTGGGCCGGCGACGGGCTCCCCGTTATCGGCTATGAAATCCATATGGGCCGGATCATCTACGACGAACCGTGCATGCAGCCTTTTGCGCTGAAGGAAACAAGCACCGGCACGGAGGCATGCGCCGAAGCTTACCGGGAAGGCGTCAGCAGCCCGGACGGCCGCCTATGGGGAACATTCATGCACGGCGTGCTGCATAACGACGATTTTCGCCGCTCGTGGCTGAACGCCCTGCGCAGGGCCAAAGGCCGACCGCCGCTGCCCGCTTCGCTCCGGTTCCGGGAGCGGAGGGAAGCGGCGTTCGACAGGCTGGCCGAGCATGTGCGGCGTCATCTGGACCTGCCCCGGATTCGGGCGATTGCGGGTCTGGAGGAGAAAGCATGACGCAGCCTTTTCGCGCCGGCCATGAGTACCGCCCTTCCATCTGGCCGTCTCTTTGCTTTTCTTTCAGGGACGATCGCATTGCCGCAAGCGACGCCGGGACGACGTTCAGAAGCGCCGGCAGCGCTTACTACAACGGCGGGCTGCGCTTCCGAGATCGGCAACGCCGTCGGCCGGCTCGTCTATGCGACCGTGCGCGAAGCGGCGGCTACGCAGCATGAGCCGTGAAGGCCGTCCGTCCCAGACATCGCGCTCCGTTTTTCATGTGCTATAATTATTGGCAGCATGTAACGGAGATCAGATGGATGCTCTAATAGGATAGGGGTGACGCGACCGGTGCTGCGAATTGCCGCTCTAACGACTCAAAGGGAGATCCGGTTCCTGAACCGGCTTGAAGAAACGAACGACGAAGCGTTCGTCTGGTTCTGGGCGGACATGTCCGAGCCGACAGATTCGGAAACGCGGCTGCTCGATACGTTTTTTCATTTTCATCCGCTCGCCGTTGAAGACTGCCTGCACCTGCTGCAGCGGCCGAAGCTCGACCATTATGAAGGGTTCCATTTTTTCGTTCTGCACGCCATCGATCCCCGGCAGCTGGGGGTGGAGGAAGTCAACCTTTTTCTGACCGGCCGGTATATGGTCACCTACCATTCGCTTCCGTCCAAAGCGGTGGACGAGGCATGGGCGAAGCTGGCGCAGCATCCGGCATCGTTCGCCAAAGGACCGGTATACGCCGCTTACGCCGTGATGGACAAATTGGTCGATCACTATTTTCCCGCCGTGTACGAACTGGAGGACCTGATCGCCGACATCGACGCGGCCGACAGACGGGGACGGAGCAAGCAGGTGATGGACGACGTCTTCGACATCCGCTCAAGGCTTCTTAAGCTGCGGAGGACGATCGTGCCGATGAGAGAGCTGCTGTACCGGGTTATCAATTCCGAGCGCATCGCGGGCGCCCGGGAATATCACGCGTTCTATACCGACGTTCACGACCATTTGCTCAAGCTGTCGGAGATGATCGAGTCCAATCGGGATTTGACCGCCGATATCCGCGACAGCTATCTCTCCTACAACTCGGACCGGATGAATACGATAATGAAAACTTTGACGGTCATCACGACGATCTTCATGCCGCTGACATTCATCGCAGGGGTATACGGCATGAATTTCATCTATATGCCCGAGCTGCAGTGGCGGTGGGGATATTTTGCGGTGCTTGCGGCCATGATCGCCGTCGGGCTCGGCATGTTTGCCTGGTTCAAGCGCAAGGGCTGGTTTGATTGAAATGCTCAAGGAAGGCCTGACGCGCGGCTGCTGCCAGCGCTTTTTCCTTCACCGTGCTGTTTCTGCTTCCCTGTGCAAACGTTATTCGTTAATTTTAATTAATTTAACGTCCGTTGTTTGCGTTCGCCTTTTCCACTACCATTAACGTTATCGAACATTTTCTATTCAGGCGTTGGCCTGAGTCTTCCGGCCTTTCCGGCCGGGAGGCTTTTTTTTGATTACAGATTGTATATCCTTACGGGGTCTCCGAAAATGGTTGGATTTCGTACAACGAAAATCCAGCTGCCAAGCTCTTTTTTGTGCGCCCTTGATTTTAGCCGACGAAATCGAACGAAAAACTTGCTTTTGAACGAAAACGCCTCAATGGCGCCAACCGTGTTTGAGAAAGGGAGACGGTTGACCACTGTGGTGTTAAGGAGAAAAAGCTGAAGCGGGCATTCGTCCGGGACCGGCTTTTTTTTGCGCGGCGGAACCGGGCGAATCAAGCCTGCGAAGAACTTAAGTAAGGCAAGAGGATGCTTTTCCAATACGGCTTCGGACTGAGCGCGAAGGATGCGCCGGTGTCCAAGCTGCGCCCGGTGCTGTAACCGGGGGTATGGCGAAAGGCCCGGTCATGGTCTACAATGAGTAAAGATCCTATTGTATGCTTTGATGGGGCGCAGACGGAGGGAACGGATTGGCGGACCGGTTTCGCAAGCTCGCGGTGTTTGCCTGGCTACAGGCGTTGTCGTGTTTTTTTCCGGTCATTATATTCGGGGCGCTGGCGTTGACGAAGCGGTCGAGGTGCCGGGAATCGGCCCTTGTACGCGGGCTTCATGTATGCCAGTGTGGCGAGCTACATTTGCCAGGCTTGGCGGCGGCTTGATCTGCGTCTTTTGAAGTGGCCGGACGCCCGTCTGACAGTGGCGCTCTGCGCCGCGGTATACGCCAACTTTTTCACCCTTCATTACTGGTACGACATTCGGTGGCTGCTGACTGCGGCTATTTTCGTCGTGTTTTTCCGAACCTGGGTCGTATATCGCGTGGAAGGTGAGGATTACCGGATGCCGATGTCCCTGTCGTTCATACTGATCGCGTTCTTCATCTGGATCGGCGAAAATGTCGGCACCCTGCTCGGCGCATGGCGCTATCCCAATCAGGAGGGGGCTTGGGAGCTCGTGCATTGGGGCAAGCTCAGCTCCTGGTTTCTGCTTGTCCTTATCAGCGTGCTGATCGTGGCGGAGTTGAAGCGGATGAAGTCGGGACTGGGCGGAAAAGGAATGTTCCCGGCGAAAATGTAGCGGGCGCAAGGTACGTTGGACCGTTGCGTGCGGTGCCGGTGTAAGGCGCGAAATGCGAAGAGCGTTTTCTGAGGACCCGTGTGGGATACACGAATAGGGTACGTTGCGGGTTCAGGCGTGGGCGGATAGATCAGAAGAGTGGAGAGGGGGCTGCCGGTATGCCGGCATTGCCGATTGAAGCGGTGCTGCCGCAATTGGCCGATGCGCTGCGGGAGGGAGCCGGCGCCGTGCTGGTCGCCGCGCCGGGCGCGGGCAAGACGACGCGGGTGCCGCTGGCGCTGCTTGATGAGCCGTGGATGCGGGGCAAGCGCATGCTTATGCTTGAGCCGCGCAGGATGGCAGCCCGGGCGGCCGCGCACTATATGGCCGATATGCTCGGTGAAAAAGCCGGCGGCACGGTCGGCTACCGGGTCAGAATGGACAGCCGGGTCGGCCCGCGGACGAGAATCGAAGTGATTACCGAAGGCATACTGACCCGTATGCTGCAGGATGACCCCGGGCTGACGGATGTCGGCCTGGTTATTTTTGATGAATTTCACGAACGGAGCTTGCACGCGGACCTCGGATTGGCGTTATGTCTGGAATCGCGGCAGATGCTTCGCGACGATCTCAGGCTGCTGGTGATGTCGGCTACGATTGAAGCGGAGCCCGTCGCGGCGCTGCTCGGCGGCGCGACGGTCGTGGTGAGCGAAGGACGGCAGTATCCGGTGGAAACGCGGTTTTTCCCGAGGCAATCGGCGGAGGAACGGTTGGAGTCGCATACGGTCAGAGCAGTGAAGCATGCGTTGTCGGCGGAGGTCGGCGATTTGTTGGTGTTTCTTCCGGGTGAAGGCGAGATCCGGCGCGTGCAGCGGCTGTTGGGGCGGCTTGACGATGCTGTTGTGCTGCCGCTTTACGGCGCATTGCCGCAAGCGGAGCAGGATCGGGCGCTGGCGGCGGAGGAGACGGGGCGCAGGAAGGTGGTGCTCGCCACCTCGATTGCGGAAACGAGTCTCACCGTGCAGGGCGTGCGGATCGTGATCGATGCCGGGTTGATGCGGGTGCCGCGGTTCTCGCCTCGTACCGGTATGACCCGGCTGGAGACGGTGGCCGTATCGCGCGCGTCCGCCGATCAGCGGCGCGGGCGGGCCGGGCGGCTGGCCCCCGGTGTTTGCTACCGGCTCTGGTCGGAAGCGTTCGATGCGGGATTGGCGCCGAGCGGCAAGCCTGAGATTGCGGAAACCGATCTGGCGCCGACGGTACTGGAGCTTGCCGCGTGGGGCACGCCGGATCCGCGGGAGCTGCGCTTCCTTGATATGCCGCCGGAGCCGGCGTTCAAGCAGGCTTTGGAGCTGCTGAAGCTGCTCGGAGCCGTGGATTCGGACGGAAGGGTTACGGCCCATGGTCGGCGGATGGCGGGCGCGGGCGTTCACCCGCGCCTCGCGCATATGGTTTTGCGCGCGGAGCCGCTTGGCTTGGGCGGGCTGGCGTGCGAGCTTGCCGCGCTGCTCGGCGAGCGGGATGTGCTGTGCTGGCCGACCGCGGATGCCGCGGAGGCGGACGTGACGCTGCGGCTGCAGGCGCTGCGGGCCGTGGCTCCTTCGGCTTCGGCCGCGGAGGACAGGTGGTCGGTGGGAGCGGCAGAGGTTGCAGCGGCCGGCGCGCGTGCGGCGCTGGCGGAGGCGGCACTGCTGAAGCGGACGTTCGGGCTGCCGGCGGGCGTGTCGGACGGGTGCGATGACGATCGCAGCGGTCTGCTGCTTGCGTTCGCGTACCCGGACCGGATCGGCATGAAGCGGAAAACGGGCGGAAGCGGCACTGTCGGCGTTGGCGGCGGCGGCAGAGGCGCTGACATTAGCGGCGGCGGTGTTGGCGCAAGCAGCGGTGGAGGCGGCGCTTATCAGCTGAGCGGCGGGCGGGGAGCGGTGCTGCCGCGGCTGCAGCCGCTGTCCGGCGCGGATTTTATCGTGGCGGCGGAGTTGGACGATGCCGGCACGGACAGCCGCATCCGCTTGGCGGCCGCGGTGGAGTTGGCCGAGTTGGAGCGGCATATGGCGGACCGCTTTATTGAGGAGCGGAGCGTGTTTTGGGACCGCGAGGCGCAAGCGGTCCGCGCCCGGCATTATGTGCGGCTCGGCGCATTGACGATTAAGGAGACGATGGGCGTCAAGCCTTCGCCGGAGGAGTTGGCGCATGCGCTGCTCGGTGCCGTGCGGCAGGAGGGTCTGGGCGTTCTGCCTTGGACGAAGACTGCGAAGCAGTTGCTGGCGCGGCTTGCTTTTCTGCATCGGTTGGATGAGGGTTGGCCGGACGTTTCGGAAGATGCGCTGCTGGCGTCGCTTGAGGATTGGCTGCTGCCGCATTTGCACGGGATGAAGGGACAGGGCGATTTTCAGCGGCTGAATATGGTCGGAGTGCTGGAATCGCTGCTGCCGTGGGACAAGCGCCGGCAGTTGGATGAAGAGGCGCCGACGGCGATCACCGTGCCGAGCGGCTCGCGAATCGCGGTTGATTACGGCGATCCCGAAGCGCCCGTGCTTTCGGTAAAGCTTCAGGAAATGTTCGGCCTGCATCGGACGCCGACGGTCGGCTTCGGGCGGGTGCCGCTCACGCTGCACCTGCTGTCGCCCGCCCAGCGGCCGGTTCAGGTGACGCGGGATTTGGCCGGCTTCTGGAGCAGCACCTACTTCGATGTGAAGAAGGATCTAAAGGGACGCTATCCCAAGCATTACTGGCCAGACGACCCGACCGCTGCCACCCCGACCAACCGCGTGCGTCCGCGACCTTAATGTCGGTGAGGGAGCGAAAATTGCGCACTCGGCGTCAGTTGGTCGGCTAGCGTGATGCGAGGGAGCAAAATTCGCTGTCTCAATTGCAGTAACGTAGCAGGTTAGTTAATCTTTGTTCGAGGGAGTGAAATTTTAGCTCCCGATGCTGGCATTAACGAGAAAGACCTTCCCGTGTCGGAGTAACGATCGGGAAGGTCTTTTGGGTTGACTATCTGGAACGTCCGCCACGACCGCCGGGACCGCTTCTGCCACGACCGCTCGGACTGCTGCCGCGTGAACCTCCGCGTCTGTCGGAGCGCTGCCGTCCTGTGGCGGAGTTACTACGGCTGTTGCCGGCGCCGTGTGAAGCAGAGCCGGTGCCGCGTTCTCTTGAAGCGGCAGCGCGCGCGCCGCCTCGTGCCTCGCCGCGTCCGGCGCCGCGCTCGGCAAAGTCAGTACCGCCGCGACTACCGCCTCGCGCATCAGAGCGACCAGGGCCACGGCCAAGACCGCCCGCTTCGCTCCGTCCGGCAAAGCCGGCACTATCTCGACCGCTCCCGCGGGCATCGGAACGTGAAGCGCCGCGCCCAGCTTCGCGTGCTTCGCCGCGCTCGGCAAAACCTGCGCCGCCGCGACCGGCGCCCCGTGCGTCGGATCGTCCTCCGTCGCGCCCGTATCCGCGCGTTTCGCCGCGCTCCGCGCCGCCACGGCCTCGCGCGCCCGCCGCATCGCTGCGTGCCTCGCCG
>NZ_CAUPYC010000073.1:0-18836 GCF_963515335.1 uncultured Paenibacillus sp.
GATCAAACTCTCCATTAAAGTTGAACCTTTAGTAGAAAGAGCTTGGTCAGCTCATTACTTGTATTGCTTTTCCGTCATCCCTTGCGGAATGACAAGGCAGTTTCGCTCGTTGTTCAGTTTTCAAAGAACAATGGAATTTCTTTTCGGCGCAAGCCGGGAAAGAAAAACCTCGTTTCTTTCTTTCATCGCTGCCTCTCAGCGGCGACTTGATTAATATATCATGTTTCTCGTACGGAATGCAACTGTTTTTTTCTTCCTTAACGCATTTTATCGCGAAATCATAAAAAAACGCGGTACATTACGTCCGCCCTCAAAACGGGCAAGAAGTAATATACCACGGTATAAAGCCATTGATCAACCGGAAAATGTTACCTCTGTATGATCGATTCGATATGCAGCCGATGGTTCGTCGTCAAATTGATAATCGTGCCGTTCACCGACACCCATGGCCTTGTCGGATGATTGCGGTCGGAGAAAACGATTTCCCCTATCCGGTTATCGCTTAGACGCACGACCGTTCCGTTATGGAATTGGGTCGCCTTTTCGATAAACGCCCGTACATAGACCGGATCCAGCTTGCCGAACGATTCCTTATGGAGTGTCTCCAACACCAAATAGGGCGATACGGCCTTACGGTAAGATCGCTGCAGCGTCATCGCGTGAAAAATGTCGGAAACCGCGACAATGCGCGCATACGGATGAATCTTGTCACCGGACAGGCCGGCCGGATAGCCGGAACCGTCAATTTTCTCATGATGCTGAAGCGCCGTGAGTTTAACGCCTTCATTGATCGCCGCCACATTTTTGAGCAAATTATAGCCTTGGACCGTGTGAGTTTTCATTTCTTCCGCTTCGGCAGCCGTCAATGCAGTCGGTTTAAACAAAATCGAACGGTCAATGCGCACGTTGCCGATGTCGTGGAACAAACCCGCGAGCGCAACCGGCATCCAATCCTTCTGAGGAAACAAATTCCACTGGGCAAGCTTATAGGACGTCAGTGCCGACAATACGCTGTTATGAAAAATGTAGTCGTCATTATCCGTCACTCTGGGAGAGAATGTCAGCACATTGTAATCCTTGATATGCTTCAGTAAAGCCTCCAGCTGCACCCGGAGCTCGAGAATCGGCAAGCCGATGCCCGAAGTGTTGGTCGAGTAAATCTTTTTCAACAGTCTAAACATCCTGTCGTATTCCACATCAAGCGAATTCCGGGGCCTGGCTTCCTTGTCTTCGCCGGCTTTGGGACCGGCAGTCTCCGCCGTCCCTTCACGCGGTTCAATATCGACATGCCTGATTAGAAAAGCCTGCAGAATCTCGTACTCTCTCGGTGTCACCACACGACCCTTATGGAAAAGAATTCCGCCGAGCGATGTGACGACATCCTGCCCGATGCGATCTCCCAATTTAACCTGTGACAATGCGACCGATGGCATGGTCGTCTTTCCCTCCCGTGGTGAATGACGATTAAGCTTTTTGATACTGTGCGTAAAAGGTTATTCGTCGGCGTCTCCCGCACCCGGCTCGATCACCGTTCCGACTTCCGCTTCGTTCTCGACGTCCTCATCCAGTTCCTCGGTTTCTTCGTTCCGGTTGACGCGTGTGACGGTGGCCACTGAATCTTCATCGCGGATGTTGATGAGCTTTACGCCCTGCGTATTGCGTCCCATCGTCGAGATGCCCGCCATGCTTGTGCGGATCAGCGTTCCAAGCGACGTCATGATCATCAGGTCCTCATCGTTGCTGACCACTTTGAGGCCGGCAATCGCACCGTTCTTGTCGGTGACGTTAAGCGTTTTGATCCCCTTGCCGCCGCGGCTCTGGATCCGGTACTCGCTCACCGGCGTCCGCTTGCCATAGCCCTTCGCCGTAACGATCAGCACATCATGGTCAGGCTTAACAACATCCATGTCGATCACGACGTCGTTGTCGTCCAAGTGAATACCCTTCACGCCGGTGGCCGATCTTCCCATCGGTCGAACATCCTCCTCCGGGAACCGGATGGACATGCCTTGGCTCGTTCCCATGATGATTTGCTGCTGGCCGTCCGTCAGCTTCACGCTGATCAAATCGTCGTCCTCGCGAAGGTTGACGGCGATCAGGCCGACTTTCCGGATATTCGAATAGTCGTCAAGCGGCGTCTTCTTCACGATCCCTTGTTTGGTTCCGAAGAACAGGTACTGCTCCGAATCGAACGATTCGACCGGAATGACCGCATTTACCGTCTCTCCCTGTTCGATCTGGATCAGGTTGATAATCGGCGTGCCGCGGGCCGTCCGGCTCAAATCCGGAATCTCATAAGCCTTCAACCGATACACCTTGCCTTTGTTCGTGAAGAACAAAAGGTAATGGTGCGTATTGGAGACGAACAAATGCTCCACGAAATCATGATCCTTCGTGTCCATCCCGATTACGCCGCGCCCGCCGCGCTTCTGGCTGCGGTAGGTCGTGACCGGCAGCCGCTTCACGTAGCCGCTGTGCGTAATCGTGATGACGACATCCTCACGCGGGATAAGGTCCTCGTCCATGATTTCTTCGTCGCTCATCGTAATCTCGGTACGGCGCTCGTCGCCGAATTTCTGCTTCAGTTCCTGAAGCTCTTCGTCGATAATTTGGAGAACAAGCCGCTCGTCCGCCAGAATCGCCTTATATTCGGCGATCTTCTGCAACAGTTCGGCATATTCCGCTTCGATCTTCTCGCGCTCCAACCCGGTGAGGCGTTGGAGACGCATATCGAGAATCGCCTGCGCCTGATCCCCGCTAAGCTGGAAGCGCGCAATCAGCCCTTCGCGGGCTTCCTCCGCCGTCCGGGACGACCGGATCAGGGCGATGACTTCATCGAGATGATCGAGCGCGATGCGCAGCCCTTCGAGAATATGCGCCCGCGCTTCGGCCTTCTTCAGGTCAAATTCGGTGCGCCGGCGTATAACCTCGATTTGGTGCTGCAAATAATAATACAGGACATCCTTAAGATTAAGGATCTTGGGCTCCCCGCCCACAAGGGCCAGCATATTGATGCCGAAGTTGGTTTGCATCGGCGTTTGCTTGTATAAATTATTCAACACGACGTTCGGATTCACGTCGCGGCGAAGCTCAATGACGATCCGCATGCCGTTGCGGTCGGATTCGTCGCGCAGGTCGGTGATGCCGTCTATTTTTTTCTCGCGTACCAGCTCGGCAATCTTCTCGACGAGCCGCGCCTTGATGACCTGGAACGGCAGCTCGTGAACGATAATACGCGCTTTGCCGCCGTTCTCTTCGATGACGGCGCGGGCGCGCATCGTAACCGAACCGCGGCCCGTCGTGTAGGCTTGGCGAATGCCTTCCCGTCCCATAACGAACGCAGCGGTCGGAAAGTCGGGCCCTTTAATGAATTCCATCAGCTCAAGCGAAGAAATGTCCGGATTGCGGATCACCGCCCGGACCCCGTCGATAACCTCCACGAGGTTATGGGGAGGAATATTGGTCGCCATGCCGACAGCGATACCGGAAACCCCGTTGACGAGCAAATTCGGGAAACGCGCCGGCATAACGGCCGGCTCATGCTCCTCGCCGTCATAGTTCGGAACAAAGTCGATCGTTTCCTTGTTGATGTCCCTAAGCATCTCCATAGCGATCTTGGACAGACGCGCTTCCGTATATCGCATAGCGGCCGCAGAATCGCCGTCGATCGAACCGAAGTTGCCGTGCCCGTCGACGAGCATGTATCTGAGCGAGAAGTCCTGCGCCATCCGAACCATCGATTCGTAGACGGCGGAATCGCCGTGAGGGTGATACTTGCCGATAACCTCGCCGACGATTCTGGCGGATTTCTTGTAAGGCTTGTCCGGGGACATGCCGAGTTCCGACATCGCAAACAAAATACGCCGGTGAACGGGCTTCAAGCCGTCACGGACGTCGGGCAACGCACGGCTGACGATGATGCTCATCGCATAATCCATGAACGAATCCCGCATCTCCGTGCCGATATCGCGATCCCTGATCTGGGAACGTTGTTCTTCCGCCATGCTCAACCTCCTGACATAACTGAAAAAGCGCCAAACTCTATTATATTACTTTCACGTTTCCGCGACAATTAAACGTTTCTTTATGATTCCCGCCAAATGTCCATCCGGATGAATACCCAGCGACTAACGCTTATTTTCGACATATACTAGTAAGCGAACCGGCGATCTGCGTCTGAAGTCCCTGATTCCCATTATATCATTATTCATTCCCCATGTCCGGTCTAATTTTCCATTCATCCGAAAGGAGTCGGTGCCGTGGCCATTCAACGCGTCAAGAGCAAGCTCGCAAAAACCGAGGTGCTGAACCGAAATGAAAATCTGCGCGATTTCATTCCCTTGACCCGCAAATTAACGGAAGCGAGCCTCCACGACATGCTTGCGCGGTACTCCATGCTATACGCCAAACCCGACCTCGGAACGTTCGGCCAAGGCGTCATCCGGATTGAATCGTCAAATAACGGTTACCGGTTCCAGCTCGGCACGTCCGTTCACCGATACAATACGCTTAACGGATTGTATCAAGGCATTCTGCAGCATAAAAAGAAAGGCGTCTATGTGGTGCAGCGCGGCATACACCTATTGAAACATAAAGGCCGGCGGTTCGATATACGCGTAATGGTGCAGCAGACGCCGAAAGGGGAATGGGAGTCGACGGGGATCATCGGACGGCTGGCCCATCCGTCACGTATCGTGACGAATTACCATAGCGGAGGCACCCCGATGTCTTTCGCGACGCTTACCGGGCGCCATATGTCCGCCGAACGGCGCCGCTCATACATCGATCGGCTCCGCCGCCTCGGCATTTCCGTCGCCCGTCAGTTGCAAACCCAATATCCGCGCATCAAAGAGCTCGGGCTCGACGTCGCGATCGACACCGAGTTTAAACCATGGCTGCTCGAGGTCAACACGCGGCCGGATCCGTACATTTTCCGGAAGCTCGAAAATAAAAGTGTTTTCCGCAAAATTTACCGTTATGCCGTCGCCTACGGACGTTATAAAGCCCCCCGTGCGCAACGCATAAGGCGTACCGTGCGAACGATTAAAAGAGCCGCCCGATAAACGGGCGGCCCGCAGCGGCATGAAGCCTTTCGCCTTAGACGTCCAGATTTTTGACGTATTTCGCATGCTCCTGAATAAAATCGCGCCGCGGTTCGACGTTATCGCCCATCAACGTATCGAATACGGTGTCGGCTTCGATCGCGTCCTCGATCGTAACCTGCAGCATGGTCCGGCTTTCCGGATCCATCGTCGTCTCCCACAGCTGGTCGGCGTTCATCTCGCCCAAGCCCTTGTAGCGCTGCACGTTCACCTTGGCGCCCTCGCCGAACTCGGCGATGATCTGGTCGCGTTCGCGTTCGCTTTGCGCGTAGCGAACCACCTTATTGCGCTCCACTTTGAACAAAGGCGGCTGAGCGATGTAAATGTAACCCGCTTCGATGATCTGCCGCATGTACCGGTAGAAGAAGGTGAGCAGCAGGGTGCGGATGTGGGCGCCGTCCACGTCGGCGTCGGTCATGATGATGATCTTGTGGTAACGGGCCTTCGACAGGTCGAAGTCATCGCTGATGCCGGTACCGAGCGCTGTGATAATAGCCCGAATCTCGGTGTTCCCGAGAATGCGGTCCAGACGCGCCTTCTCGACGTTCAGGATTTTGCCGCGCAGCGGAAGAATCGCCTGAAAATGGCGGTCCCGTCCTTGTTTGGCCGATCCGCCCGCCGAGTCGCCCTCGACGATATACAATTCGCTGATCGCCGCGTCCTTGGACGAACAGTCGGCCAGCTTGCCCGGCAGGGCGCTGACTTCTAGCGCGCTCTTGCGGCGGGTGAGCTCGCGCGCTTTGCGGGCCGCTTCGCGGGCGCGGGCCGCTTGAATGCCCTTTTCCATAATTTTGCGGGATACCGCCGGGTTCTCATCGAGAAACTCCTGGAATTTCTCCGCGAAGAACGATTCGACGATGCCGCGAACCTCGCTGTTGCCCAGCTTCGTCTTCGTCTGTCCCTCGAACTGCGGCTCCGGAATTTTGACCGAGATGATCGCCGTAAGCCCTTCGCGCACGTCGTCGCCGGACAGATTGGAATCGTTGTCCTTGATAAAGCCGGCTTTGCGGGCATAATCGTTGATGATCCGCGTGAGTGCGCTCTTGAACCCGGATTCGTGAGTGCCGCCCTCATGGGTATTGATATTGTTCGCAAAAGAATAAATATTCTCGGTATAGCTGTCGTTATACTGGAGGGCAACCTCTACCTGAATATGATCCTTGGCGCCTTCCACATAGATCGGATTCTCGTGAAGGGCTTCACGGTTGCGGTTCAAATATTTGACGAATTCGATGATCCCGCCCTCGTACTTGTACGTGTTGCTCGCATCGGTACGCTCATCCTTAAGCGAAATCTCAATGCCTTTGTTCAGGAATGCAAGCTCGCGAATACGCGACTGCAGCGTCTCATACTCAAACACCGTCGTTTCGGTGAAAATGTCCGGATCCGGCTTGAACGTTACGCTCGTGCCCGTAATATCGGTTTCCCCGATGACGCGAATATCGTATTGCGGCACGCCGCGCTGATATTCCTGCTGATAAATGCTGCCGTCGCGGCGAACCTCGACGACCACTTTCTCGGAGAGCGCGTTCACGACCGATACGCCGACGCCGTGCAACCCCCCCGACACTTTATAGCCCTCGCCGCCGAACTTGCCGCCGGCGTGAAGGACGGTCATAACGACCTCAAGGGTCGATTTTTTCATCTTGGAATGCTCGCCGACCGGGATGCCCCGGCCGTTATCGATAACCGTCACGCTGTTGTCCTCGTGGATAATCACCTGAATGCGGTCGCAATAGCCCGCAAGCGCTTCGTCGATACTGTTGTCGACAACCTCCCAGACGAGATGATGCAAACCTTTGACGCTGGTAGATCCGATGTACATACCCGGACGTTTGCGGACGGCCTCCAACCCTTCGAGAACTTGAATCTGGCTCTCGTCGTACGTATGCGGATTCAACGACATGCCTTACTCACTGCTCCTCTCAACTGCTTCACGTCATGGCCGCCCACATGCGGCACAGCTTAAATATCAGAAAATTGATGGGCTCTTTTTTTCAAAGTGGAAGAGGATATGGGGGAAAAATAGATTTTCTGCTTAGTCACGACGATCGACTTCGATTCCTCTTCGCCGATGACCTCGACGTCCTTGCGCTTCGTTGCGCTGGTTACGAATTGCTTCGAGATCTTAGAGGACTGCTCGATGGAAATGTCGAAAATCGCCACCAGCTCCGCGGCGCGCACGATTTTCTCCCCGCCCAAATGAATATACATCTCATCCGCTCCTTAGGACGCCAGGCACGGTGCGCCTATTCAACGCAGCACACGGCCGTCCTTCACATGATAGATCGACGCGTCCCGCAGCTTCCCCATATCGACACTCTCGAGACCGGTTGTCGTAATGAAGGTCTGCACCTTGCTCTGAAACGTCTCGATCAATTGGGTTTGCCTTTCCCGGTCCAGCTCGGACAAGACGTCGTCCAGCAGCAGCACCGGGTATTCGCCGATCTCTTCCCGAATCAGCTCCAGCTCGGCCAGCTTGAGCGATAGCGCGGTCGTCCGCTGCTGGCCTTGCGACCCGAATACTTGAGCCTCTTTGCCGTTGATAAAGAAGGCCAAATCGTCGCGATGAGGCCCGACCAACGTCATGCCGCGGCGCAATTCCTGCTCTTTTACCTGTGATAACTTTATCATAAATTGCTCAAATAAAACAGTTTCTTCTTCCGTTGCGCCGCTGTCGAAGGAGGGGCGGTACCTTACGGTCAGCGCCTCGGCGCCGCCGGTAATGCCCGCGTGAATAGATTCCGCCCATTTCTGTAGCTTGTCTATAAAGCCTTTCCTTTTTTTCATGATTTTAACACCGTATTCCGCCAGCTGGGTATTCCATATATCCAGCATTGCCTGCTGCACGCCGCCGGGATAAGCGGATTTCAAATAATTGTTTCGTTGGACAAGCACTTTGCCGTACTGCTGCAGCGTATGCAAATAACCGGGCTGTACCTGGCCGATTTCCATGTCGAGAAACCGCCTGCGGATGCCCGGCGTGCCTTTGACGATCTCCAAATCCTCCGGCGCGAACAACACGACGTTCAGCGTGCCGACAAAGTCGCTCAGTTTGCGCTGCTCAAGTCCGTTGATCTTCGCCTTCTTGCCTTGCGATGAAAAAGAAAGTTCAAGCTTGACCGGGCCATATTTCCGTTCGGCTTCGCCGGCGATATGAGCGGCGTCCGCGTTCCAGCCGATCAATTCTTTGTCCTTCGAGGTGCGGTGCGATTTCGTCAAGCCGAGGACGAAAATCGCTTCCAGCAAATTCGTTTTTCCCTGGGCGTTCGGCCCGATAAATACGTTCACCCGGCTGTCCGTCTGGAGCTCGACCTGCTCATAATTGCGGTAATGATTCAGCCGGATCGACTTCAGGTTCATGAGGTGACGACCCGAAAGGAGCCGCAGCCTTCCACTTCGACCCGGTCGCCCGGATAAAGCTTGCGGCCGCGCCGGTTGTCGGGTTCGCCGTTGATATGAACTTCCGTTTCCTGCAGGAAAAATTTGGCCTGGCCGCCGGTCGAAATGCAATCCGCCAGCTTCAGGAACTGTCCAAGCGCGATATATTCGGTCGAAATCGCAATGTCCTTCATCGCTGTTTCCTTTCTTTGTCAGCTCGTCGTCCGGTACGGCAAAATGATATGCAAATTGTGGGAATGGTCGGTCGGCCGGATGATGATCGGGCTCATCGCGCCGTTAAAGCCGATGAAAATATGCTCGCTGTCAATGACCTTGAGCGCATCCAGCATATATTTTGAGTTGAAAGCGATGCGCAGCGGGTCCCCGCTGAATTCTTTTACGTCCATCTGCTCGGTGACGCGCCCGAGCTCGGAGGAGCTCGACGACACTTCGATCGTGCCGTCCTCAAGCGTCACCAGACGAACGATGTTCGTTTTTTCTTCGCGCGACATCAAATAGGCACGGTCGATCGCATCCGTCAGTTTTTTCGTTTCGAGCGTCAGTTCTGTTTTGAACACCTGCGGAATAATCTTGGAAGTATCGGGATAAGTGCCGTCCAATATACGCGAGAAAAACAGAACGCGGTCCACTTTGAACAGCACCTGGTTATCGGCGACAACGATCTCGACGGGCGTATTGGCGTCCGGGACGATTTTGGAAAGCTCGTTCAGCGTTTTGCCGGCGATGACGATATTCCCGAACTTGTAGTCTGGATTCGTCTCTACATAGGTTGTCCGGCTGGACAGGCGGTGACGGTCGGTCGCGACGAACTTGAACTCGCCCTCGTGCAAGCTCCACAGAACACCGGTCAGAATCGGCGTTTGCTCGCTCGTCGACGCGGCGAATGCCGTCTGGCGCACCATCGCTTTGAGCAGGTCGCCCGGTACGGCGAACGTATCGTTCTCTTCGATGGAAGGAAGAACCGGAAACTCTTCCGCATCGAGCCCGACCATCTGTATGTCCGTGGAACCGGAACGAATCGATACCTGCAAGCCGTCGCTGATTTCCATTTCAATATCGTTCTCCGGAAGCTTCTTGACGATTTCGACGAAAAACTTGGCCGCCAATACGATACTGCCGGGCTTCGATACCCGGATAATCGTCTTGTCCCCGATCTCGGCGGGAATGAAGCTCTGGATCGAAATATCGGTGTCGCTTGCCGTTAATGTGACGCCATGGTGAGCGACATCGAACTTGATGCCTCCGAGAATCGGAATGGCGGGTCTTGACGACACGGCTTTGGATACTTGTTGAATCGCGTCGTTTAATTCGTCTTTTTGAATCGTTAATTTCATGATGGCCTCCTGTTACGGTTACCGGTTGGCGGATATTGTAATCGGGACGAAGTCGTTTCGAACCGTGTTTTCTATTGATGTTATAATAACATTTTTTGTAGAAGTCGTAGTAGGGGCCCTGAATATGTGGATAACATCGTTTTTTGTCGATAAAAGAAGCCTATCCACATGTGCATAGCGTGTGTATAGGCTTGAACGTTATTCACTGGCCGCTTTTGATCTTATCCGTCAGGTTCTGAACGATCTTGTATAAGTCCTGGTCCGCCTTCACCTGCTGTGTAATTTTGTCGTGCGCGTGGATAACGGTCGTATGGTCCCGTCCGCCGAAAGCCTCGCCGATCTTCGGCAGGGAATAGTCGGTGAGCTCCCGCGACAGGTACATGGCGATCTGCCGCGGGAAAGCGACGGCTTTCGTTCGTTTCCGCGCCTTGAATTCTTCAAGCTTAAGCCCGAAATATTCTCCGACGCGCGCTTGTATGTCCTGGATCGTTATCATGCGCGGTCGGCCGGAAGGGATGATGTCCTTTAGCGCCTCCGCCGCCAGATGGGACGAAATGTCCTGGTTGATGAGCGACGAGTAGGCCACGACGCGAATCAGCGCCCCCTCGAGCTCCCGGATGTTCGTATCGATCTGGTTGGCGATGTAGACCATCGCTTCGTTCGGGATGTCCAGGTTTTCGGCTTTCGCCTTTTTCCGCAGAATCGCGATCCGTGTTTCCAGATCCGGCGGCTGGATGTCCGTGATCAGTCCCCATTCGAAGCGGGAGCGCAGCCGTTCCTCAAGCGTCGGAATTTCCTTAGGCGGCCGGTCGCTCGAAATAATAATTTGTTTGCGTTCTTCGTGGAGCGCATTGAAGGTGTGGAAAAACTCCTCCTGCGTCTGCTCCTTGCCCGCAAGAAATTGAATGTCGTCGATCAGCAGCACGTCGATGTTGCGATATTTGATCCGGAAGCTTTCGCCGCGGTTGTCGCGGATCGCGTTGATGAATTCGTTCGTGAATTTCTCTGACGAGATGTAGAGCACCCGCGTGCTCGGATTATGCTCCAGAATATAATGGCCGATCGCATGCATCAGGTGCGTTTTGCCGAGACCGACGCCGCCGTACAGAAACAGCGGATTGTACGCCTTCGCCGGCGCTTCGGCCACCGCCAGCGACGCCGCGTGGGCAAACCGGTTGTTCGCGCCGATGACGAACGTATCGAACGTATATTTCGGATTCAGCATGTGCGAGAACGTCTCTTCCTGCACCGCCGGCCGCTGGGGCACGGCCGCCGGGTACGGCGCGGCCGGCTCCGGAGGCTTGTTCTCTTCAATGACGAACGTGATGTCGACCTGGCGCCCGAGATATTCGGACAATGTGGTTCGCACAAGCTTCGTATAACGGCTCTCCAGCCATTCGGCGGCAAAAGTCGTCGGCGCGCTGATGACGAGCAGGCTGTCGGAAGAGAACGAAGCTTTCGTCGCTTTAAACCATGTATCGAAGCTCGGCTTGCTTAATTTGGTTTGGATCATCGATAGCACATGCTGCCAAACATCATGGGTATGGCTGTCCACAGATTGTCACTCCTTAACCGTTGGTTCCACCATGAACGTATACGGCAAACCGCTGCAGCGTCACCCCGAAATGTGTGTAGCCCCTCCGCTAAAACAAGGCCAAAACAGACCGTTTTCCCGGAAAAAGGACAAAAAAAAACGCCAACTGCGTGGAACGGTATGTATCCGAAGCGTCGGACGTTCGGCGGGAATGTCGAATTTTCGTGACTAGAGACGAATTCGTCCACATCATTCACACGGCAGTTGAGAAGTTATCATAAAGGGGAATAAATTGTTCACAAAGTTATCCACAGCTTGTTGATAAAAATGGGGACGGCGTAGACTCATCCACACCGAAAAACAACTTAATCATAGCAAAAGACGCCTTTGATTTCAACGGAAATCCAATATTTATCCACATTCTCAATAGGTTGTGCATAAAAGTTATGGACAACACTACATATTGTTAATATCTTGTTTCTATTTCGACAAAATGCGCGAATTCCTCGAATAACTATTCACATGTTATTAATTTTTCGGTCGAAGATTCACAGGGGGATTCATCCGAATCCGAAAATGAACGGCGAGCGATCCGCGTCCGGCGGCCGTGTTTCCGTGAAAAGGTCGCTGATCGGATTCCTGATCGGGTGCGTTGACTTTTCAGGGGTGGTATGCTTTAATAGAAAAGGCGTTTTTGAAGCAGAATGTATGAAAACACTCGATAAAATTGCTGATGACAAAGCGATAGAATCACGAACACCTGAAATAGGAGGTGCAGAATTCAATGAAACCGACATTCAAACCGAATGTAAGCAAGCGCAAGAAAGTTCACGGCTTCCGCAAGCGGATGGCCTCGAAGAACGGCCGTAAAGTGCTGAGCGCCCGCCGCAAGAAAGGCAGAAACGTATTGAGCGCCTAAGCAAAAGACCACTTGCTGTGGTCTTTTTTTCTTTTTTCCGCCGAAAGCGCGTCTGTCGGGCGTTTCGTTTTCGGCGATTTGTCCATACTGCCATATATATTGAGAAAGAGCGGTGGATCGTCGGCTATGCAGAGAAAGCTGCGCTTGCGGAACCGGAACGATTTCAACCGTATATACCGCGGAGGAAAATCGTTCGCGAACGGTCAGTTTGTCGTGTATTGGTCGAAGCGTCCCCAGACGGAACAGTTCCGGATGGGCGTCTCGGTCAGCAAAAAGCTCGGGAACGCGGTGGTGCGCAACCGGATGCGGAGAGTCATGAAGGAGATCGTTCGCCTTAACGCGCCCCAGATCTCCGAGCATACGGATTTCATCGTGATCGCGCGCAAACCGGCGGTGAAGATGAAGACGAAGGAGCTCGAGCGGAGCATGCTGCACGTGCTGCGCAAGGCCGGGCTGCTGAAGCCCCGCCGGTAGCGGTTAAACGGGCCCTGACGGGTTGTTTCTTTGTGTTTGGAATTATGGTATAGTTTAGGATGAATGTTTGTCTGATCAGAGGGGAGTATGGATGTGTTGTTTCGTAATCGAAAATGGCTCGCCGTCGCTGTTTTAATCGGAATTATGGCGGTTCTCGCCGGATGCGGCCAGTCGGGTCAAACGACGACGACGGCGGATTTGCAGACGGGGAATTTTTGGGAAAAGAATGTCGTGTATTGGTTTGCTTTAATGCTCGACACGTTTGCGGGTTGGTTCGGGGGTTCGTATGGTTTATCGATTCTCGTTCTGACTATCATCGTCCGAACGCTTATTCTCCCGCTTACCTTGAAGCAGTACAAGAGCTCCAAGGCGATGCAGGCGCTGCAGCCGGAGATGAAAAAGATCCGGGAGAAATACAAGGATAATCCGCAGAAGCAGCAGGAAGAGACGATGAAGCTGTTCCAGCAGCATCAGGTCAATCCGCTGGCGGGCTGTCTGCCGCTGCTGATCCAGATGCCGATCTTCATCGCGCTGTATAACGCCATATACGGGAATCCCGAAATCCGGACGCATACTTTCCTCTGGCTGGAGCTCGGTTCAAAAGATCCCTACTATATATTGCCGTTGTTAGCGGCGATTACGACCTACGTCCAGACGAAAATGATGCCGCAGACGCCGAACAATCCGATGCAGTCGATCATGTTCATTTTCCCGGTGCTGATTTTCGTCATGGCGATGAATTTTCCGGCTGCCCTTCCGCTTTACTGGGTGTTCAGCAACCTTTATACGATCATTCAAAATTATTTCCTCTACGTGCGTTCATCCGACAAGGGTAAGTCCAAGGAGGCCCCTGCGAAATGAAAAAAACCGTAGCATCGGGAAAAACGATCGAAGACGCTGTGCGGAACGGATTGGCGCAATTGCAGGCAACGAAAGAGCAGGTAGCGGTAACGGTGCTGGAGCAGCCCTCCAAAGGGCTGTTCGGATTAATCGGGACGCGTGACGCGAAGGTTGAGCTGGAGTTGATTCCGGCTCCCGTGCCGGTTCCGGCTGAGGAGCCGGCGCAAGGATCGGCGCCCGCGGCTGCAACCGAAGCCGAAGCGGTGGAGAAAGCGGTGGCTGAAACCGAACGGTTCATTCGCGATGTGGCGGATGCCATGGGATTGGCCGTCGACATCGAGCGGCGGGATTCGCGGGACGGATTGGTCCTCGCGGTTTCCGGTTCGGGCGATGTCGGGATGCTGATCGGCCGCCGCGGCCAGACGCTCGATGCGCTGCAATATTTGGCGAACATTATCGCCAACCGCCATTCCGACAGCCATATTCGAATCGTGCTCGATGCCGAGGATTTTCGGGAACGCAGACGCAAGACGCTTGAAGAGCTTTCTGAGCGCCTTGCGGTCAGGGTTATACGTACCGGCAAGGAAGTGGTATTGGAGCCGATGTCTCCGCAGGAACGCAAAATCATTCACTCCCATTTGCAGAATCATTCGAAGGTGAAGACCTTCAGCAAGGGCGACGAGCCGAACCGGAGGGTCGTCATTACACTCAAGTAAGCAAAGGCTAAAGTAACGATCGCAACCATTAACGCGGCAATGGCTCGGATGAGGCATTGCCCTTTTTCAACTGTATAAGAAAGTATAAGTTTTCGGGTGACCGAAAACAGCTTTCTTACCGTATCGAGAAAGGATAAGTTTATGGGTAGGCATAAAACTCAACCTTTCTCGATCGACGATAAAAACTTCCGCTAAACGCGGTCGCTCTTCTTTGAATGACTTCGATAGAAGTTTTTCTCATCAGCGATAAAACCTGCCTCTAAACTCGGTCGCTCATCTTTCAATGGCCGCGATAGAGGTTTTCTCATAATAAGGAGTGGGAAAATGAACGTGGATACGATAGCGGCGATTGCGACCGCCGTCGGCGAAAGCGGCATTGCCGTCATACGGATCAGCGGGCCGCACGCGGTGGAAGCCGCGGCGCGTTTTGTTCGCTCAAGGCAAGATCTTCGGCAAGCGCCGTCTCATACGGTTCATTACAGCCATATTGTCGAAGCGGGGAGCGGCGAGGCGATTGAGGAAGCGCTCGTGACGGTGATGCGAGGACCGCGGTCGTTCACGGCGGAGGATGTCGTGGAAATCAGCACGCATGGAGGCATCGTAGCGGTGAAGCGGGTGCTGGAGCTGCTGCTGGCAAGCGGCGATATTCGGCTTGCGGAGCCCGGCGAATTCACGAAACGCGCTTTTCTTAACGGAAGAATCGACCTGTCGCAGGCGGAGGCGATTATGGACCTGATCCGCTCGAAATCGGACAGGGCGTTCTCCGTCGCGCTCAAACAGGTGGAGGGCGCATTATCGAAAAAGATAGGCACGCTTCGTCACCGCTTGATCGAGCTGCTCGCGCATATCGAAGTGAATATCGATTATCCCGAGCATGACGTCACCGAGATGACCGGCGCTTATATAAAGGATACAAGCCGCGAGGTGTCGGATGAAATCGAACGGCTGCTAAAAACGGCGAATGAAGGCAAAATATTGCGGGAAGGCATTATGACGGCGATCGTCGGACGGCCGAATGTCGGAAAGTCGTCGCTGCTCAATGCCTTGTCCCAATCGAATAAAGCGATCGTAACCGATATTCCGGGCACGACGCGCGATGTGATTGAGGAATATGTGACGGTAAACGGGATCCCGCTGCGGCTGCTCGATACGGCAGGCATTCGGGAGACGACCGATGTGGTGGAGCGGATCGGAGTGGAGCGCTCCCGCGGCGCTCTGTCGGAAGCGGACCTGGTATTGCTCGTATTGAACAGCGCGGAGCCGCTGCAGGAGGACGATCGGACGCTGCTGCGGCTGGCGGCGGACCGGCAGACGATCGTCATTCTTAATAAAACCGATTTGCCGGCTGCGCTCGATGAACGGGAGCTTGCCGATTATGTTCCGGAATCGGCAATCGTCCGTATGTCGATCGCGGAGGAGCGGGGGATGGAGCGGCTGGCACGGGCGATCTCGGACTTGTTCTTCTCGGGTGCCATAGAATCCGGCGATATGACGTATGTCTCCAACGTTCGCCATATTGCCTTGCTGAAGCAGTCGATCCAGGCGTTGTCGGATGCGGTCGAAGCGACGGAAGCCGGGATTCCGATCGATATCGTCCAGATCGATGTGCGGAGGGCGTGGGAATTGCTCGGGGAAATTGTCGGAGACACGGCGGGCGATTCGCTCATCGATCAGATTTTCTCCCAGTTCTGTTTAGGCAAGTAAGCAGGTATTTCTATAGATTATGGAATGAGGCAAGGAGGGACCAACAATGAGCTATCAAGCAGGTCAATATGACGTGATCGTCGTCGGCGCCGGCCATGCGGGCTGTGAGGCGGCACTGGCTTCGGCCCGCATGGGCTGCGAAACGCTGCTGCTTACGATCAATTTGGATATGGTGGCGTTCATGCCGTGCAATCCGTCGATCGGCGGCCCGGCGAAAGGGCATGTCGTGCGGGAGATTGACGCGCTGGGCGGCGAGATGGGACGGAATATCGACAAAACGTTCATTCAATTGCGGATGCTGAACACCGGTAAAGGGCCCGCGGTGCATGCGCTGCGCGCGCAGGCGGATAAATTTCTGTATCAGCATACGATGAAGCAGACGATCGAGGACACGGATCGGCTGACGCTCCGCCAGGGAATGGCGGAGGAGCTGATTGTGGAGGAAGGCCAATGCGTCGGGGTGCGTACGAAGACCGGGGCGGAATACCGCGCGAAGTCGATCGTCGTTACGACGGGAACCTACCTGAGAGGCAAGGTCATCATGGGCGAGCTGATGTACGAGAGCGGACCGAACAACCAGCAGCCTTCGGTGAAGCTGTCGGAATCGCTGCGCGGCCTGGGATTTGAGCTCGTTCGGTTCAAGACCGGCACGCCGCCGCGCGTTCATAAGGATACGATTGATTTTGACCGCACGGAAATCCAGCCCGGGGATGAGAACCCTAAATTTTTCTCGTACGAAACGGAGTATTCGGATAACGAGCAGCTTCCTTGCTGGTTGACGTATACATCTGAAGAAACGCACAAAATCATCAATGACAATCTTCACCGGGCGCCGATGTTCTCCGGGCAGATCGAAGGAACCGGCCCGCGGTATTGTCCTTCGATTGAGGATAAGATCGTGCGTTTCGCAGATAAGCCGAAGCATCAGATTTTCCTTGAGCCGGAGGGGAAGAACACATCCGAGTATTACGTGCAGGGATTGTCGACAAGCATGCCGGAGGATGTGCAGCTGGCGATTCTCCGCTCGATTCCGGGACTGGAGCGGGTCGAGATGATGAGAACGGGCTACGCGATCGAATACGACGCCGTTGTGCCGACACAGCTGTGGCCGTCGCTGGAGACGAAGCTGGTGCCGGGCCTGTTCACGGCGGGACAGATTAACGGGACATCCGGCTATGAGGAAGCGGCGGGACAAGGCATTATGGCCGGCATTAACGCCGCCCGCAAAGCATTGGGCAAGGACCCCGTCGTTATCGACCGGTCGCAAGGCTACATCGGCGTGCTGATCGACGATCTTGTGACGAAGGGGACGAGCGAGCCTTACCGGCTGTTGACATCCCGGGCGGAATACCGCTTGCTGCTCCGTCACGATAACGCCGATCTTCGGCTGACGCCGCTGGGCTATGAAATCGGGCTGATCCCGAAAGCTCGCTACGAACGTTTTCTGCGAAAGAAAGCATTGGTTGAACAGGAGATCGAACGTCTGAAGGCAACGAAGATCCGTCCTGAAGAAGCCCAGCCGATGCTGGAGGCGGCGGGATCGGCACCGGTATCGAACACCGTCGATGCGTTGTCGCTGCTGCGCAGGCCGGAGATTACGTTTGCCCATCTGGAGGCGATCGCCCCTTCGGCGCTTGAGCTCACCGATGAGATGAAGGAACAGGTTGAAATTCAAATCAAATACACCGGCTATATTGAGAAACAGCTGCAGCAGGTGGAACGGTTGGCCAAAATGGAGAAGAAACGGATTCCGGAAGATATCGACTATTACGATGTGCAAGGTCTTGCCAATGAGGCCAAACACAACATGAGCAAGATCCGCCCGTTGTCGATCGGCCAGGCATCGCGCATTTCCGGCGTCACACCGGCGGACCTGTCGATATTGCTCGTATATCTGGAACATTATAACCGCATTGTCGCCGCACGGGGGTAAGGCTGTGAACGTGAAACCGCTGATCTGGTTTTCCGAGCTGTTGTCGCAGCATGGCATCGCGCTTACGGATGAGCAGCACCGTCAGTTCGATACGTACCATCGCCTGCTCGCCGATTGGAACGAACGAATGAATTTGACCGGTATAACGGAAAGGGAAGCGGTATACGAGAAACATTTTTACGATTCCGTTTCCCTTTCTTTCTTTGTCGATCTCAAAGAGGTTGAGCGGATGGCGGACATCGGTTCGGGCGCCGGCTTTCCCAGCATCCCGCTGAAAATCTGTTTCCCGCAGTTGAAGGTGCTGATCGTGGATTCCTTGAACAAGCGAATTCAGTTTCTTACCCATCTGGCCAGTGAGCTGAGGTTAAGCAAGGTGGAGTGTGTGCACGGCAGAGCGGAGGATATTGCGCGGGTGGCGGAGCATCGCGACGCTTACGATCTGGTCACCGCAAGAGCTGTGGCCAAACTTAACGTGCTGGGCGAATTTTGTCTGCCTTTTGTGAAAAAGGGAGGTCTGTTTGCTGCCATGAAGGGCAGCGACCCGCAGGAGGAGATTCGGGAAGCGGCGGCCAGTTTGCGGGAATTGCGGGAGGAGTTGGTACAGGTGCATGCCATGAAGCTGCCGCACGAACAGTCGGACCGTCATATCGTGCTTGTCCGCAAAACCGATGCGACGCCCAAAAAGTACCCGCGCAAAGCCGGGCTGCCGATCAAACAGCCTCTCGTTTAACGGGGTTTGTTGAATTCGAGTAGCGTGCAAATGTTCCACGTGAAACAAGCAAACGGTTTACGGTTGGGGAAAAAGTTTATATTTTCTTTTTACAGTTAGACAACCATGCCGCTGACGCGGCACCATCAGAAGGATGAAAATGGGTCAG
>NZ_CAUPYC010000074.1:0-18743 GCF_963515335.1 uncultured Paenibacillus sp.
TTTTGGAGCCAAAAGAAGGCGTCAAAATTGCGCAAGTTAAGCAAACGCGCAGGGTAAACGTGTGACTTGCGGTTAATAGCGTCTTTATGCGGGGTTTTTGCGTGGTCTTTTATTCGTGGTCTTTTGTGCGTGGTCTCTGTCCGCGGTCGTTCGTAGTCTCGTAGTCGTTGTTCGTGGTCGTTGTTTGTGGTCGTTGTTTGTGGTGGTCGTTGTTTGTGGTCGTTGTTTGTGGTGGTCGTTGTTTGTGGTCGTTGTTTGTGGTGGTCGTTGTTCGTGGTCGTTGTTTTTTACACTTTGATCGGCAATTGGGGGTTAGTTAACGTAAGCGTAAAATAGTCCCCACCTGGCAATCAGATGAGGACTCGGATAATCTATTTCATAAATACACGGCAAGTCAGTGGCAGCGTATTTGACCATGGCAGCATACGATCCAGTGCCTCGGTATCCTTCAGATCTGGAAGCTGAGGCAGTTTCTCGAACAGATAGGTCAAATAGTTATAAGGATTCAAACTGTTTTCTTTGGCCGTTTCGACGATGCTATAGATGATCGCACTTGCCTTTGCACCGCGGGGTGTATTGGCAAACATCCAATTCTTGCGGCCAATAACGAACGGCTTAATGGAACGCTCGCTGCGGTTGTTGTCGATCTCCAGACGGCCATCGAGCAGATACGCCTCGAGCTTCTCCCACTGGTTGATGCAGTAGGTGATCGCCGCCCCAGTCAAGCTTTTAGGCAGCACACGCGACTGTTGCTTCTGTAGCCATGCCGAAAAAGCATCCAAAATGGGGCGACTCTGCTCCAATCGGATGTTATAGCGTTTTTCGGGCGGAAGCCCTTTGGCTTCTCGCTCAATCGCGTAAAGGCTGTTGCAAAAGTCGAGCCCCTCCTGCGCTGCCGTCCCTGTGGACGACGCCGAGGCAGGCAACGCTTTTAACGCCTCGACGAACTTGCGGCGCGCATGAGCCCAACATCCGACCAGGATCACGCCGGATACTTTGTTGTAGCTCGAGTATCCGTCTACGTGGAGGTAACCGGTAAAGCCGGCTAAAAACCGCTCAGGATGCTCGGCCCCTCGGGTTTGCTGGTAATCGTACAGGACGATAGGCGGACTCGCAGGTCCTGTGCGATATAACCACAGGTAGGACTTATTTTCTGCCGCTCGTCCCGGCTCCCGCAATACTTGGAAGGTGGTTTCATCGGCGTACGCGATGTCTTGCTCCAGCAAATACGCCTGCATCCGGTCGTAGAGGATGCAGAGCCACGTATTCGCACCGTGAAGCATCCAGTTGGCCAGTGTCTGACGGGAGAGTTCGACGCCATAGCGCGCAAACTGTTGCTCCTGGCGGTACAGCGGCATGCTCTCCACGTATTTCTGGCTCATGATATAGGCGACCATGGAAGGTGAAGCGAGACTCCCCGGCTGTACGGGCTTCGGACCCGGCGCCGTGATGATAGGCGTTGTGATTTCACTGCGTTCGCAGGGACGGCAACCGTAAACCAAGCGAATATGCTCCACGACCTTCACTTCGGCGGGAATGACTTTCAGTTCTCGCCGAACCTCGGTGCTCATCTCATGCAAAGCGCCTCCGCAGCAGGCACAAATTTGTTCTTCTTCGGGCAGTCGGTATTCAATCGTCTCTACGCGCAAGCCTTCAAGCTTTGCTTCGCGACCTCCGCGCTGCTTCTTGCGCTTGTAAGTGACCGTCTCCATCGTCGGTTCTTCTTTAGCAGGGTCGGCTTCCGCCTCCGCTTCATTGAACAACTCCATCTGATCCGGATGCGTCTTCTCGCTCGCTGCGCCAAAGCGCTTTTGCTGAGCCAGACGGAACTGCTCTTCGTACCACTTGAGCTTCGCCGTTAGTTCGGCGATTTGCTGCTCCATCTTGGCATTTTGCTGCGCTAGCTTTTCAATTGTAGATGGGGTGTCCGCTCTTTTTTCCATACTTGATGATTTCGACGCGCTGGGCGCGATGCCTGCCGGAATATATGTCGAATCAAGTAAGGAATAGATTGCTAAATGACTGTAGCGGCGGTCACTTTCGGGTGCGCTTGCCGCTGGCTGAGCGAGAGTCCGTCCAAGAGCCAACGAAGCTCGCGGGTAGTAACCGTGACCGGATCGCCGTGATCCTTGGGCCACTGGAACGTGCCGCGTTCGAGCCTACGGTAAAACAGCCAGAAGCCGTTGTGCTCCCAATAAAGGATCTTTAGCTTGTTGCGCTCGCGGTTGCAGAATACAAACAAGCAAGAGGAGAAAGGGTTCAGCCCGAGCCCTTCCTGAACGAGAGCGGCCAGTCCGTCGATGGATTTACGCAGGTCCGTGCTGCCGCAAGCCAGATACACCTGCCGGGTGGTCAGTTCGCTTAACATGTGGCCTCGAGAGCTTGCACCACGTCGCGGAGCAAGGCGGGATTGAATCCAGCGTCGACTTCGATAACGGCTTCGCCGAGTCTAATGCGAAGGCAAGCGGACTGCTTTGGTTCTTGCTCGGGAGTAACCTTGGCTTTGATGAAGGTGGTTGGCTTGGCCGCAGTTGAGGAATTGGATGAAGCACTCAATCTTTTCATCCAAGTGTAGAGCCCGCGACGATCCACATGATTGGCTTTGCACCATCTTGATGCTTTTTCTCCACTGGAACGAAATGCGGCAATCCGATCTTCCCACTTCTTTTGAACATCTTCTCTGGCCATGAAATAATCCTCCCCAGGTTAGATTCTGAAGAGGATTATCTCATGGCTAGTATCAGGAATGAAGGTGGGGAGGATTTGACGCTTACTTAGTTAACCGATCTTCTCATACCGGTCTCGTCAGACCCGTTTCCTGAAAGAAAGGGATAATGCTCATAAGGAAATTCAAACACATAGGCATGAGTCGGACAGCCTTTTGCAGCACCGCAACGCGCGCCTCTCAGGCGCGCGTTGGGACGAGATTTCATTGGAGAAAACGTAAGATTCCCCTCACCGTGAGCGATAAGCCTATGTTAATCGATCTCTATGCTGAAAATGATGGCTTCTTTTCGGAACTGTCCTTCGCCTATGCCCCGCTCCAGCTGCTGTCGATCCAATACGATGCATTCGTCCTCCGCCAGCTGCACGACATAGTAGGAACGGCCATTCTCCCGGTAGTAGAGCTTGGCCTTGTCGATCGCGTATTGCTTTGTCATCTCCCCATGGCCTCCACCCGTTTCAATCCTATAATTAATGGTGCTAAATATTACTCAGACTAATTATCGTCTTGCCATCTCAAAAAACTCGCATTCCCTGCGCTGATGGTAAGCTACTTCGCTGACTCCGTTCTGGATGACGACCAATGTGTCGTCGAAACGTACGACGACACCGCCCGTTCCAACGACATGATCGTCTTGAAACACTCGGATCGCGCTCTGCCGGTCGATCGCCTCCTGGAAATCAGCGTCTGTAATCAGCTTTCGGTTGCGTGTCATAATAAGTCCTCCAATCGATAACATCCGGTTTTAGTTTACACCGCGCAGACGGCGGAAAGCAAAAAGAAAAACCCACCTTTGAAGTGAGTTTTTCTGTGACGGGCGGATACCCTGATCGAGCCGGTGCTGCCGGCATCAAGCTTCGGCATGCGCAGCGTTATCGTTTTACCGTGGATCGAACCGGAGGCCGGCACGACCGTTTTGTTGCCGACACGGATCTCGAACAGATTGGTTGGCCGTTGAAGCCGGTCACCTCTTCACTGAGCGTAATATACATCACCGTTGACCAAGCTTCCACGGAGACGATCGACGGACGGGCGTTATCCCGGTCACTGCCCGAGAACCGGATTTCACTGCCGCTGAACGAGATGTCCATCCTTTTGCCTTGCAGATCGGCAATCTTTCCGAAGTCCGTGTTGTATGTCAGCCGATACGATTTGTTCGCGCGAAGAGGACCCGCCTTACCAGGATACAAGTTAATGAACAATTGCTGCCGGTCGGCGGACATCGCATACCCCGCATCGTCGCCCTTTACGATCGGCATCGATTCGCGGTCCGTTTCGTTGTACAGGTTGAATACGTTCTGGTCTGCGTTCGCCACCAGCTCGGAGAATCGGACGACTATACCCGCAGCCTTACGTCACCCGTATAGAGGCGGTTAACTGCACGGCGGTGCGGGTCTTCTTCAGCGAACCGGTGAAAAACGTGCAGACCGGATCGTTCCTGTTTGCGCTGCGCGAAAATTTGCCAGCCGGAATTGTTGACCGAAACACCGTTATCCGATTCGATTACCGCATTAAGGCCGGAAATTCCGACGCCGGACAGGGAGCGGCCAAACGTCAGTTCAATCGTGTTCTCATTGACCGGCTTGACGTTCTGAAGCTCGATCGGTCCGGTTGAAGCTTTTCCCGCTCCGACAAACGAACGCTTCGTATTCTGGGCAATCGTGTTGCCCACCCGGTCCCTGACAAAGTTGACCGTAACGGTATATACTTTGCCAGGCGTCTGGTCGGATGTCGTCAGCGTCACCCTCCGTTCGCCGTCATCGTAAACCGCCGACGACGGAAGTCCGAGCCCTCCGTCAAACATATAGGAGGCGATGTTTTCCGCATATTGTTCCTCCAGACGTTCGCTGAAGGTGAGCACCACCTTGTTTTTGTCCGCGCTCACGCCTGCAATTGTCAGAGGCGTGGAGTCGACGACTGCTCCGAAATACAGATTGCTTCTCGTATCCATCACGTTGCCTGCCGCATCCGCGACCCCGCTGACCGTCAAGGTGTATACGGTGCCGGCCGTCTGCTTTCCGGTTGTGATCGTTACCTTCTTTTTGTCGCCGGAGAGGACGATATTCGTTATGGACAACGAATAGTTCGTAAGCGTATGAATATCGCCGGCGTCCTGCTTGTCGGTCGTCAAGGTCACAACGGTACCCGAGCCGTTAAGCGCCGTATTGGTAATCCGAACCTGGCGGCCACCCTCATCCTCCAGTCTGAACTGCTCCTTGACCGCCGACTTGACGGACGTGCGCAGGTGGACCAGTATGGTGGTCGCGGAAAGCGGCTCTACCGAGTGAACGTCCAGCTTTTCCCCGAACGGATTCTCTTCCGGGTGCAGGTCGAGGTATACCTCGAAAGACGCATCTACGAGCATGCCCCTTCCGGCATCCAGCCGGTAGTCGGCCTCGCTCGGTATCCAGCCTTTTGCAAGCGCGATTCCGACGTCCTGTCTCGCCCATGCCGACAATTTGCCGCCGACCGGATCCGCAGCCGTACCGCCTGCTCCATAGGCCCTTACAAGGACGGCGGCCAACTGCTCAACCGATACTTTTGCCAGAGGCGTGAACTTCCGGTACCCCGCCCCCTTCATCAGGCCGGCGTCGGCGACCGCTTCGATTTCCCCGTAAGACCAACGGTTTTTGGGCACGTCGCTGAACGACGGGACACCTGTAACCTCGCGTAGATCCCATAACCGGAATAGAACAGCGGCAAACTGCTCGCGCGACATCGCCAAATGCAAACCGGCGCTGCCATCCGCAAAACCTGTGAATATGCCCTTCTCGCGCAAAAACTGAAATTTGTCCTCCGTGTCGGGCTCCGCCGCGGCGGCCTGAAAGGATGGAAACCCTGCGAACAGCAGCGCCGCCGCCAGCAGCAACAACAACAAAGCGATTTTTCGCATCTATATGTCCCTCCCTGTACTCGGAACGTCGATGGAAACGGCCGTGTTCCATTTCGCTCCCGTTTAAGTTTCGTCTGCTGTTCTGACGCTGCGCGGCTACAAAATTTTTCGGGTCTATCAGGCGAAAAAAATAAAACTTTTCAGCGGCTTGTCCATTGTCAGTTAAGGGTTAAGGGTATTTGTCGGGGAGTGTCGCTTTGGCGCAGCCAAATAAAACGAAGGCCCGAATGCAGTCAAATTATACGAATTGTATCGAATATGCCATGCAAAAAAGGAGCCGCCTAAGCGACCCCTGTACGGCTGATATGCTCCCTATGCGGCCATCGGTTTAGCTTTCGATCCCGACCCGCCACTATGCCTTATTGTCGGCCCACCAGTAAAGCGTAGACGATGCCGGGTCCGTGCACCCCGATCGTCAGATCGTTCTCGATATCCGCAGATCGGCTCGGCCCGGATATGAAATGAATGCCTGCGGGCAGCCCTTGCCGACCGGCCGCGTCAAACCGCACCAATATTTCGCCGAGCCGGGTGTGCAGCCGCTCAACCGGCACGACGGCAATCAGCACAGTCGGAAGCAGGCTGACGGAACGGCCCTTGTCCTGTGAGGACAGAACCGTGAGCGAGCCCGTATAAGCGGCCGCATGGTCGACCAGCACGACACCGATATCCGCTTCCGCGGCCCGCGCCGTCCAATGCTCCTCCGGATCGGTGTTCCAGACGGAGAAGCGCACCTCCGGCATCGCCGCTTCAAGCCCCAGCGCATCCAGCTCCGGCTGATGCTGCCTGACCGCATACCGCGCGTTCAGCTCGGTTGCCTTCGCCGCAATGAACCGTTTCACCGCCTCCATATCCGCCAGCCGTTCAACATGTCCGCCGACCGACCTGAAATTGTCGGTGAACCGCTCGATCCGCTCCTCCAGCGGCCATTCGAAGCCGTTCCAGAAATCCGGCGCGCCGCGAAAAGGGTGCGCGGGAGCGGTCGTCACGCGCGGCCGCCCCAGCTTCGCGGCGATGCCGTCCATGAACGCCTTCTGCTTCCCGCGCGACTCCGCCTCCAGTTGCGCCAGCCAGTCCTGTTGCGATGCCGTAACTGATCCCGTATCGGTCTCACCCATGATGGCCGCCTCCTTCTTTCTTTTTCCGGTCGCGAACGGCCGCCTCCAGCCGCTGTTTGACGTCCGGAGCCGTCTCCCGAAGTCCGGCGCTGATTTCTTCCTCCAGCGTCGCCCATTTGTCGCGGAACGATTGCTCCGGCAGGCTGGGCGCAACGCGGTACGTGTTCCAGCCTTTGAGCGGTCCCAGCTTCGTACGGATGACGCCGCCGCGCACGATGAGCTTTTGGCTGATCTTGCCCAGCTTGAGCGCGCCGGCGAACCGGCCCGCATTGCCCATCACGGCCGCAAAGCCTTTCATGCCGAGCGACTCCAGCCTGTTGCCGTGTCCGGCTTCCACCTTGCGCCGCCGCAAATAGACGAGCATGTCGTGCAGCGGGATTTTGACCGGACAAGCCTCGTAGCAAGCGCCGCACAGGCTGGAGGCATTCGCGATATCGTCCCATTCCGCGACGTTCTTCTGCAGGGCCGGCGTCAGCACTGCGCCGATCGGGCCGCTGTATGTCCCGCCGTAAGCGTGGCCCCCGATATGCCGGTATACCGGACAAGCATTCAGGCAGGCGCCGCAGCGAATGCAGTTGAGCAGCTCCTGGAATTCCGGATCGCCGAGCTGGTTCGAACGGCCGTTGTCCACGATGACGATGTGCATCTCCTCTGGGCCGTCCGCGTCGGCCGCTCGCCGCGGCCCCGTAATGCCGGACATGTACACGGTCAGCTTCTGCCCGGTCGCCGAGCGAGGGAGCAGCGTCGCCATCACCTCCAGATCCGCCCAGGACGGAATGATCCGCTCCATGCCCATCAGCGTAATCTGCGTTTTCGGCACCGTCGTCACCATGCGCGCGTTGCCTTCATTCTCGAACAGCACCATCGAGCCGGTCTCGGCGATCGCGAAGTTGCAGCCGGTCATGCCGATGTCCGCTTCAAGAAATTTCTCCCGCAGCTTTTTGCGGACGAAGCCGGCCAGCACCGTCGTATCCGGAGCAAG
Source organism: uncultured Paenibacillus sp. (assembly GCF_963515335.1). NCBI lineage: Bacteria > Bacillati > Bacillota > Bacilli > Caryophanales > Paenibacillaceae > Paenibacillus > uncultured Paenibacillus sp. The sequence continues at coordinate 7,716 of NZ_CAUPYC010000074.1, forward strand.
CGTCTCGCCGGCCTCCGCCGACAGCAGCGCCGCGATCTGGTACCGGTTTTTATGAATCGCCGGGATGATGATATGGGAGGGCGTTTCCCCGGCCAGTTGAATGATATATTCGCCGAGGTCGGTTTCCACCGCTTCCACGCCGATCGATTCCAGCGCATGGTTCAGGTGAAGCTCCTCGGTGACCATCGATTTCGATTTGACGACCGACTTCGCCGCCTTGCGCTCGGCAATGGCGAGCGAAATACCGACCGCCTCCGCCGCCGTCGGGGCAAAATGAACGTGCACGCCGTTCGCCCGTGCGTTGTCCACGAATAAATTCAAATAATAATCAAGGTGGGCGATCGTGTGCAGCCGGATCTGCCTGCCCCGCTCGCGCCAATCGTCCCAGTTGCCGTGCTCTTCCGACGCCTTGATTTTGCCGCCGCGCAGCCGTTCGGTCGTGAATTTGACCGCCTTCCGCAGAAAATCGTCGTTCAGCGCCAGCTCCGCCCGTTCCTTCACCGTTCTGCCCGGGGCCGTCGCGCCGGCCGGTCGGGTCGTTCCGCTCATCGCTGCGTCACCCCCGCCACGCCTTCGTACAACAGCTCGGCCAAATGCATGACCCGCACCGGCTCGTTCCGGTAACGCAGATTGCCCGCGATATTCATCAGGCACGCCATGTCGAGCCCGACGAGCACCTCGGCTTCCGTCTCCTTCACATGGTCGGCCTTCTCCGTCACCATCGCCCCGGAGATGCCGGCCATCTTCACTGCGAATGTCCCGCCGAAGCCGCAGCAATCCTCCGCAAACGGCAGGGGCACAAACTCCAACCCTTTTACCTCTCTCAGCAGCGCCATCGGCTCCTCCTTGACGCCGAGTAGGCGGCTGCCGTGGCACGACGGATGGTAGGTCACCTTATGCGGAAAAACGGCCCCGAGGTCCGTGATGCCGAGCACCTGAACGAGAAATTGCGTAAATTCATACGTTTTGCGCTGCAGCTCCTCCGCTTGGGCGAGCCTGGCCGGATCTTGCTGAAACAATTGCGAATAGTGGTGAATCATATACGCGCACGAGCCCGACGGAGCGATGACGAAATCGCTGTCCTCGAACGCGTCCAGAATCGTCGCCGCGGCAGCGCGCGCCTCGTCCCAATAGCCGCTGTTGAACGCCGGCTGGCCGCAGCACGTTTGCGTCTTCGGAAAATCGAGCCGCACGCCGTGCCTGGCGAGCAGCCGCACCATCGCCTCGCCGACGCGCGGATAAACAGCATCGCTCAAGCAAGTGATAAATAAGGAAACCTTCATGATCCGCCCTCCGGGTTATCAGGTTATACGGTCGTTACCTCAACCGCCATGTCCCGCAACCGCTCCAACGACTCCGTCGTCAGGCGGCGGTCCGTAATAACGGCGTCAATCTCGCGCAAATCCGCGACATGCGTAAACGCCTGCACGCCGAACTTGCTTGCGTCGGCGAGCAGATAGACGCGATCGGCCATGCCGATCATTTTCTGCTTGACCCGCGCCTGCAGCTCGTTCGATTCGCTGACGCCCCGCTCCAGATGGACGCCCTTGCACGAGAAAAACGCTTTATCGACGTGATAGGCGTCAAGCGACCGCTCGGCGAGCGGCCCGACGTAGGAGAGGGAACGCTGCGCGAGAATGCCCCCCGTCGAAATGACCTCGATCCGCTCCTTGCCGCTTAGCTCCAACGCTACCTTGATCGAATTCGTCAGGACGGTGAGCGGCATGTCATCGGGCAAAATGGAAGCCATGTACCACGCCGTCGAGCTGGCGTCGAGCAGAATGCGGTCGCGCGGGGCGATGTGACGGATCGCCTCCGCGGCGATGCGGCGCTTCTCCTCCCGGTTGGCGATCTCGCGCTCCGCGTAAGGCGTCTCCGGCTGCTGGTCCTTGACGCTGACCGCGCCGCCGTGCGACCGGCGCAGCCGGCCCGTCTGCTCGAGCCGGTCCAGGTCGCGGCGGATCGTCTCCTCCGTCACGCCGCACAGCTCGCTCAGCTCGGTGACCCGAATGCTGCCTCTCTCGTTGACGAGCTGCACGATTTTATCATATCGCTCCGCGACCAGCATGACTGCTCCACTCCCTCTCCCTGTCCGTTAATTGCCGAGTCCCGCGATCCGCCGGAACGTTCCGTACGCATGCTCCCACGCTTCCCGCTCCTCCGGCTCGTAAACCGCGACCGGGAACGAATCGCGGATCGCCTGCCGCGCCTCCCGAATATCGCCGAACTCGCCCGCCGCGATCCACTGCACCGCCAGATTGCCGATGGCGCTGCCTTCCGCCGGGCCGGCCCATACGGGCTTGCCGATCGCATTCGCCGACCACCGGCAGAGGAGCGTGTTCCGGATGCCGCCGCCGACCATGTGAAGGCCGTTAAACGACTGTCCCGACAGACGCTCGGTCAATTCAAACACATAGCGGTATTTTAAGGCCAAACTTTCCAAAATACAACGGACGATTTCGCCCGGCTCCTCGGGCGGACGCTGTCCGGTCGCCCCGCAATACCGGCGGATGCGGACATGCATATCCCCCGGATGCAGGAACACCGGGTCGTCCGGGTCGATGAACGCGCCGAACGCCGGCGCCTGCTCCGCCAATCCGACCAGCTCCGGATACGAGTACGCAAGTCCCGCCCGGTCCCATTCGCGCTTCATCTCCTGCAAAATCCACAGGCCCATGATGTTCTTCAGCAGCCGGTACGTCCGTCCGACTCCGCCTTCGTTCGTAAAATTCAGCTCGCGCGCCAGCCCGCTCATGACGGGCCGTTTCACCTCCGTGCCCATCAGCGACCAGGTGCCGCAGCTTAAATAAGCGAAAGAACGGTCGAGCGCCGGCACGGCGGCGACGGCGGAGCCGGTGTCGTGCTCGGCGACGGCGACCACGGGGACCGGGCCGACGCCAAACTCCGACGCAACCGACGGCAGAAGCTGTCCCACGCTTGCGCCCGGGTCGGCGATGGTGCCGAACAGCGACGGCGGCAGGCCGATTTTGGCGATCAGCTCACCGTCCCAGCCGCCTGTCGACGGGTTATGCAATTGCGTGGTCGTCGCATTCGAAAACTCGTTCACCATCTCGCCGGTCAGAAAATAACGGAGCAGATCCGGGATCATCAGAAGCCGGTCCGCTTCCCGCAGCAGCGGAGAGTCCGCCTGCTTCAATGCCGCCAGCTGATAAATCGTGTTGAAAGGCAGAAATTGAATGCCGGTCCGCCCGAAAATGTAGTCCCGCGTCAGCCGCCCGCCGACCTGCTCCATGACGCCTTCCGTGTGCCGGTCCCTGTAATGGTACGGGTTGCCGAGCAGCTCCCCGTTCCGCCCGATCAGGCCGAAATCGACCGCCCACGAGTCGATGCCAAGGCTCTGCAACGCGGCGCCGCTATGCTTCGCCTTCAGCAGTCCCTGCTTGATTTCATGGTACAGCCGCAAAATATCCCAGTGCAGACGGCTGCCCACCTGAACCGGCTCGTTCGGGAAGCGGTGGATTTCCTCCGTCTCGATCCGCCCGCCTTTCAGCCGGCCGAGCAGCGCCCGTCCGCCGCTGGCGCCCAAATCAAATGCGATGATCGTCATCCGCGGGCACCGCCTTACAGAACGGCGGCGTTCGCCGCGTTGCGCTTGAGCAGGACGTCCTGCTCATACGCCTTCACTTCCGCCAGCCAGGCTTCGCGCACAGGCACGCCCGACCTCTCGCAGCAGTAATCCCACACGGCTCCGAACGGATACGATTTGAACTCTTCCGTCAAGGCAAGACGGGTCGTAAAGTCGCCGTCAAGCTCCGCCTTCCTGAGCGCGTCAACCGGCTCGAGCATCGCGCGAAGCAGCGCCTTGATCGTGTTGCGCGTGCCGATCACCCAGGCCGCCACCCGGTTGATGCTCGCATCGAAAAAGTCGAGTCCGATATGCGTCGTCCCGAGCAGCCCGCTGCGCACAAGCTCCCGGCCGATATCCAGCAGCTCGTCGTCCATCACGACCACGTGGTCGCTGTCCCACCGCATCGGACGGCTGACATGGAGCAGAATGCCGCTTGTAAACAAAGCGAGCGAGGACAGCTTGTTCGAGATGACCTCCGTCGGGTGGAAATGACCGGCATCCAGGCAAATCAGCTTGTTGTTTTGAATACCGTAGCCCATGTAGAACTCATGCGAGCCGACCGTATACGCTTCCGATCCGAGGCCGAAAAGCTTGCTTTCCACCGCGTCGAGATGATGGCTCGGGTCCAGCTCCTCCGCAAACACCTCGTCAAGCGCATCCTTCAGCCGCTTCCGCGGCGCCATCCGGTCGGCCGGCGTATCCTTGCAGCCGTCGGGAACCCACACGTTCGTCACGCACGTCTGGCCAAGCTGCTCGCCGAAGTAGGCGCCGATTTTACGCGACCGTTTGCAATGCTCGATCCAGAACTTGCGCACGGCCGGATCCGGATGGCTGAGCGTCAGGCCGTCCTTGGACATCTCATGCGAGAAGCAGGTCGGGTTGAAGTCCAGCCCCAAGCCCTGCTCGCGGGCCCAATCGACCCAACGTTGAAAATGGCGCGGCTCCAGCTCATCCAGGTCCGGCTTCTCCTCCGTATCGGCGTAAATCGCATGGAGGTTGACCTTGTGCTTGCCCGGAATGAGTGAAAACGCTTTCTCAAGATCGGCTTTTAATTCATTCGGCGTCCGCGCCGCCCCCGGATAATTGCCGGTTACCGAGATGCCCCCGGTCAGCTCCTGATCCTGAAACAGAAAGCCGCGCACATCGTCGCCCTGCCAGCAATGGACGGAAATTTTGATTTTCTCCAGCTCCTGAAGGACACGGTCCGTGTCGATGCCGTGCTGCGCGTACAGCTTTTTCGCCACTTCATAGCTTTGACGGATTTGCTCCTGCATCTTTTTCCCTCCCATAAACATGACTCGTTTATTTAATCGGGTAACCCATGACGGACATCAGCGCGTTCTCCGGCTGCGTCGCGTCGAGCCGGCTGTATTGCACGACGACCGGCACATCGCTCTTCACTTCCAGGGCGTACGGAACGCCGACCGGAATCGACGCTCCTCCCTTGTTCAATTCCGCCGTGCGGATATGCTTGGTGCGGCGGCCCGGAACGACGACCGCAATGTCCTCGATCGGCTCGCGGTCCTCGAAATATGCGGTAATCTGCACCAGCGCGTCTTCCCGGCTTACATTCAGCACGCAGATGGATTCATGACTGGCAAGCCGCCCCGAGCTGATCTCGGGAATATAACCGTCCGGAATAATCCAATGCTTCTCGCCGCGCGAAAAACGCATGCTTCATCACGCTCCTTTTTATCGGGTGAAGGCCGCCGGCACGCCGCCGTCGATCGTCAGCATGCAGCCGGTCGTTTTGTCCGCCATGGACGATGCGAAAAACGCGATCCCTTCGGCGATGTCCTTCGGGTAAATGTTCACGAGCAGCGTCGTGCGCTTGCGGTAATACTCCTCCAGTTGGTCGGGCTCGATGCCGTACGCGGCGGCCCGCTCGTTGCGCCAGGCGCCGTTCCAGATCGTCGAGCCCTGCAGAATCGCATCCGGCAGCACCGTGTTGACGCGGATACCGAATTCGCCGCCTTCGGCCGCGATGCAGCGCGCCAGATGGGCTTCGAGCGCTTTGGCCGCGCTGTAGGCGGTCGCGTTCTTGCCGGCGTATACCGAGTTTTTGGAGCCGACGAACACCATGCTGCCGCCGATTCCCTGCTGCTTCATCAGCTTGAACGCCTCGCGCGCCACCAGGAAATAGCCGGTGCCGAGCACGTTCATGTTCAGGTTCCATTCCTTGAGCGACGTTTCGTCGAACGGGCTCGAGGTCGCGAGGCCGGCGTTGTTGACGATGATGTCCACGCCTCCGTAGGTCAGCGCCGTTGCCGCGTATGCCGCCGCAATCTGCTCCTCGCTCGTCACATCCATCTTGACCGCGATCGCGCGGCTCTCGCCGTACCGGGCGTTGATCTCGTCCGCCACCTTCTGTGCGCCTTCGAGATTCAGATCGGCGAGCACGGCGTGCGCGCCTTCGGATACGAGCCGGCGGGCCGTTTCGCTGCCGATGCCGCCGGCTCCTCCCGTAATGAACGCCACCTTGCGGGAAAATTCGGCTTCCGCCGGAGCCAGCGACAGCTTGTAAAGCTCTAGCGGCCAATACTCGACGTTGTACGATTCGTTCTCGCTCAGCGACACGAACCTGCCGAGCGCCGCCGCACCGCGCATGACCGCGATCGCCCGGTGATACAGCGCGCCGCTGACCTGGGCCATCGCCCAATTTTTGCCCGTGTTGATCATCCCGACGCCCGGTATGAGGATGACGCGCGGCGCGGCCTCGAACATGACGTCGCCCTCGTTTCGGTTGCGCTCGAAATACGCTTTATATTTTTCTTTGTAAGAGGCGATGCCTTCCTTCAGCTTCGCTTTGAGTCCTTCGACGTCTTCGGCGTTCGGCGTCCAGTCGATAAACAGCGGAACGACCTTCGTATGCACGAGGTGGTCCGGGCAAGCCGCGCCGACCTGCGACAGCTCCGCCGCATCCCGGCCGCTGACGAACTGCAGGACGTCCTCCCCGTCGTCGTACGTCAGCAGCATTTTTTTCGCGTCGCTCACCGCTCCGCGCACGGCCGGCATCACCTGCGCCGCAATGCTCCTGCGCACATCGGCCGCGAGCGCCGCATGCTTCGCGCCGCCGAACAGCTTCGCCTCATCGACGCGCGCTTCGATATAGCGCTCCGCTTCGCCGATGATCCTGATCGTCTGCGCGTAGCAGGCTTCCGACGTCTCGCCCCAGGTCACGAGACCGTGCTTCTCCATCAGCACGAGCTCCGCGTTCGGGTTGGCAAGCACGCCCTCGGCGATCATTTTGGACAGCTTGAAGCCCGGGCGAATGTACGGCACCCACACGAACCGGTCCCCGAAAATTTCACGGGCGGCCGCCTGGCCGTTATCCGCGCAGCACAAGCTGATAATCGCATCCGGATGCGTGTGGTCGACATGCTTGAACGGCAGAAAAGCGTGCAGCAGCGTCTCGATCGAAGCGCGCGGATGCCTGGCGTCGATCATGCAGTTCGCCAAATACGCGACCATCTCTTCATCCGGCATTTCGTCCCGCTCGAACAGCGGCCGGATATCCTCCATGCGGAGACCCGTAAAATTGCCGGCTTTCATCGACGCCAGGTCGGAGCCGCTTCCTTTTACATACATCACTTCGACGTCGCGGCCCCTGAAATCCTTCACGACCGTCTTGCTCGACGTGTTGCCCCCGCCCCAGTTGCAAACCCGGCGGTCGGCTCCGATAATGTTCGACCGGTAGACCAGCTCGTCGAGGCTGCCCTCCAGCTGCGACGCCTTATCGTTGTCCCACAAGCTCTGTACCATTGTCACGCCTCCGAAATCAAATTTGTTTAGGTTTGATTGCTTGATAAGGCGAGTATATCATTTTTGTTTTTGTTTGAATACACTAGATTCAAAAATAAACAAAGATAACGAGTCCATCACATTTTTCGACAAAATCATGCCAAAAAAACTGACAATTGTAGCAATTCAGCGAATTTTGCTATTGCCCGAGAAATAGGAAATATTTTTGCGGAGGAACAACGGCGTGGCGGCTCACCTTACGTAAAAGCCCCGTATCTCTACTAAGAGACACGGGGCGTGGCCCAAGAAACATTACGCGTACACCGGCAGTTCCACCGACACTTCCCGCTTCGCTTCGGCCGACCGGAAAACGCCGTCGATAATCGCTTGCTGAATCAGAATTTGCTCGCCGGGAATCGGCGCTTCGCGGCCGTCGCGCACCGCTTCGGCGAAGTCGCGCACCTTCTCGAAGAACAGATCGAGCCGGTGCTCGATCAGCGGGACCTCCGTCTGCGTAAGGCCGCCGAAGTCGTCATGATACAGCGTCATGGAGCCGATGCTTCCGTCCCATACGCCCGACCACGGACCCGAGCCGTAAGGCAGCACCTTCAACCCGGCGTTCGTGCCCAGGAACATCGTCGGGCCGAGCGTATCCATATGCATTGCCCAGGCGATTTTGAATTGCAGCACCATGTCGTTCTCGAAGCGGATCATGGCCACGCCGAAATCCTCCACCTCGAAATGGATCGCTTCGGCGTGGTAAAGCGGATTCGTGCCGAAATGGCTGGACGCAAAAGCGGATACCGAAACGGGCCTCGGATAGCCTAACGCATTCAGCGCCATATCGAGCGAATAGCAGCCGATATCGGCCATGGCTCCGGCGCCCGACAGCGACTTGCGAATGAATGTTCCGCCCGGCATGCCGCGCCGGCGCCCGCCGCCCGTTTCCACATAATACACGTTCCCCAGACGGCCCGACCGGATAATATCCTGCAGCCGCTTCATATTCGGATCGTACCGGGGCTGAAACCCGATCGACAGCATATTGCCCGTTTCCCGCTGCGCCTGCACCATGTCCAGCGCCTCATCCAGCGAGACCGCCATCGGCTTCTCGAGCAGCACATGCTTGCCGGCCCTTAACGCATCCACCGTCGTCCGGTGGTGGGAGGCGTTCGGCGTGCAGATGCTGACGGCGTCGAGCCGTTCCGCCAGCAGCTCCGTATGGCTGTCGAAGGCCGCGGCATCCAACAACCCTTCCGCCGAGACGAATTCCTGCGCCTTCCCGGGCACCACGTCCGCCACCGCTGCAATTTCGACGAACGGCAGCTTTTTGTACGCCGCCGCATGCGCCCTTGCGATGCCGCCGCTACCGATAATGCCGACTTTAATCTTGTTCAACCCGATCCTCTCCTCTGCTTGAATTCCATTTACGGGTTTTGCCGTATTTGTTGCGGTAAGCCGCCGGCGTCATGCCAAGCCGCTGCTTGAACACGGGATATAAATAGTTCGGATTGGCATAACCGTTCCGCAAGGCGATATCTTCAACCGGCCTCGTGCCGTAAGCGAGCTCGTGGCAAATCCGCTCCAGCCGGCTTTTCTCGAGCCGCGCGTGGAAAGTCGTGCCGCCTTCCCTGCGAAAAACGCGCTGCAGCTGCCTCGCGCCGACGCCGACGGCCGCCGCCACCTCCTCCAGCGTGATCGGCCGCGATGCGTTATCGTCAATGTATTGTTTCGCAAGCTGAAAACGGTGGACCGACATGTCCCGTTCCGGGATCGCTCCCGCTTCCACATCCGGCGCCAACGCCCTGGCGGCGCTGCATAAAATATGAATCACTTCCTGCCTGATCGAGGTATAGAAGCCGACCGTCTGCTCCTCCCAGACGCGGTAGGCGTTCAGGAAGCCGGCCATCGCGTTGAACCGGTCCGCGACCGGAGCGGGCGGGCTCTCCCGCAAAATCCGCACGATCTCCTCCGCTTCCCGGGCTTCGATATCGCCGCCCCAGCCTTCAGGGGCCGCCGCATCCGTCAGCGGAATGAATTCGCAGTGCAGGCACAGCTCCGCCATCGGATCCGCCGGATCCGACCATTGCTGATGCAGCACGCCCGGACCGGTCAAATAAAACATCCCCTCGCCCAGCTCGAACTCCTTCTCCTCCAGCACGACCTTGCCTTTGCCCTGCGGAATGAAATGAAACTCGAATTCCGAATGCCGGTGAAAAGGGATCGTCCAGTCGCCGGGAAAACGAACCAGGTGACAATGCAAAACATGTATGCCGTAATTCCCCCACCGAAAACGAAGGTCGAGACGGTCCAGCGCATCCTTCCTTTTCTCCATGCGGGCATAAGGAAAAGGCGTGCGCACCGGCTTCCCCTCATACCCGCCGCGCCTGAGATTGTCCTTCAACGCCCCGCCCCTCCTTCTGAAAAATCGCCCGTTATGCCTCCAGCTCTTCGACCGCTATCGGACGGCCTTCCGCCACCGAGCGGTTGGAAGCTTCCATCAGCTTGGTCAGGTCAACGGCCAGCGCGATATTTTCATCCGCCGTCGTTCCGGTTAAGATATGATCCACCCACTGGTTGAACGCGATTGGCTGCCGGCTCCGCATGGACACCGTTTCCCATTCTCCCGTTCTCCTGCTGCTTCTGATTTTGATTTCCGCCTCCGGAAAACCGAACAGCAGCGTTCCGTCGACGCCGTGAATCTCAATCGAGAACGGCGAGTGGCTGTTGACGAAACCGGCCTCGACGATTCCGAGCGCGCCGTCCGGATAAGAGAGCACCGACACCGCATTGTCCTCAACCTCCTTGCCTGTCACGTATCCGTAATGGGCGGACACCCGCTCCGGCATGCCGAGCAGCAGGCGCACCAGATACATCGGATGGCAGCCGAGATCGATGAGCGCTCCGCCCCCGCATTGCTCCAAAGAGTAGAAATGCTCCGGCAGCCAGCCCGCGGTCGCCCCGTTATGCGACAGGCGGACTCTCGCCATCGTCAATTGTCCGAGCGGCTGTTCCTCGAGCAGCGCGCGCAGCGTCACCGTATAGTCATCATAAAGCCGCGGCAGAGACACGGTCAGCTTGACGCCGGCCTCGTTCACCGCCGCCAGAATCTCGTTCACTTCCTTCAAGGTCGGCGCAACCACTTTTTCCGTAAAAATGTGTTTGCCGGCCTTCGCCGCCTGCACCATCACATCGCGGTGGCGGTTCGTCGGCGTATCGACCACAACCGCATCGATCGAAGCGTCGCCCAGCAGGTCGTCCAACGACGCCACGAACGGGACGCCGTACTTCTCCGACATCGCTTTGCCGCGCTCCAGGTTCTCATCCCAAATCGCCGCAATTTCGGTTTCGGGATGCTTCACCGCATAGCCGGTGTATTCCTCCGCATGCACATGCCAATAACTGATCATGCCGACTCGAATCATCATCACACGCTCCCAGCTTCAAATATACGACACAAAAATAAAATAGCATAGCCGATACTATGATATAAATGAATTTAAACGTCAATTTAGCTATGAAATTACGACATCCACTAGAATTTCGACTTCAATCCCCTTTCATCCCCGTTACCAGCCCGCGTTGTTCCCGCTAGCGTATTCGCCAGTCCTTTCCGCCGCCAAGTTGACTTTATTTTTTATTGTAACCCGAGTTTGGCGACATTTATTTCCAAGTGTTGATGTAGCAAGGGTTTGTGG
>NZ_CAUPYC010000075.1:0-18654 GCF_963515335.1 uncultured Paenibacillus sp.
GGCCATATGCCGCGGCCGGGCGTCCCGCCGCCGGCCGGCCCGGCTTGCGCCGCCGTTTCATGCGCGGCGCGGACCGCCGCGAGTTCCCATTCGCGGAATTCTTCCTCGAATCGTTCCCATGCCTGGCGCAGCGTTTGCTCCGTCTGCGGAACGAAAGCAAAGCTCTTCTCCGTACCGCCTGACGGCGAATCTTCGTTCGATCGAGTCTGAAGGCTTGCTCCTCCGTCAGCGATTCCGATTTCGATTCCGTTTCCGATTCCGTTATCTTCCCGCAGGGTCTCATCTTCGCGGCCGGCAATCCGTTCGCCCTGCCGACCGTTCGTTTGACGAGCGGCCAGCAGCGTCTCGCGTTCCTGCTCGGCCAACCCGCGCAGCGCTTCCGCGCAGCGCGCCGCTTCAAGCTCGGCTTCCCCGATCGATGCGCGGAAGCCGCGAACCCGTTCCCTGTCCGCCACCGTGCCGGGAAAAGAAAGCAGCTCCGCCTCTCCCCACTCCGGTGAAATCGATGCCAGCAGCCGAACAAGCGACGCTTCGCCCGTCCGCTTTTCCGCCTCGAGAACGCCCCGCTCCGCACGCAGCGCCTGGACCGTTTCCGCCGAAAGCAGCAGCCGCTCGACATCGCCGAGCAGCGGCAACAGAAGAAAGCTGCCGGTCATGCTCATGCGCTCCCGCTCCGCGCGTTCCGCCAGTCCCGCCAGCCGGTCCCGCTCTTCCTCCAGACGATTGCGCTCCAACGTCCACGCCTGCCACTTCATATCGGCGTCGGGCGGAAGGCGGCGCGGGTCGGCCAAGCCGGACAGCTCGATCCGCAGCGCTTGCAGGCGCATCCATGCCGGCCGCACCGCCAATGCCTTGGCGCTGATCCCGGCGGCGTCCGCCAGCTCAGGCAAACGGGCCTCAAGCTCCCTCAGCTCCGCCTCCGTCCGATCCAGCTCCCCCGCCGTCTCGTTATACAGCCCGATATGGTCCGGCTGCCGTCGGATGCCCGCTTCCGCCTGCTCCATCTCCTTGAGCAGCCGGTTGACGGATTGATTGACGCCGCGCGGCTTATAAAGCGAATCCATTTCCTGCTGAATCGCCTTCTCTGCGGCGGCAAGGCGCTGTCCCCCGCTTAGACCGGAGTGATACAAATAACGGCCCAGCTCGTCCCCTTGCAAAGCGGCGATTTCTCTCAGCTCCGTCAGGCCGACGGCGAACAGCTGCCGAAATGCCCGGTCGCTGACGCCGCTGAGCAGCAGCCGCTCCCACTCCTGCTGGGTGAACACCGCAAAAGCATCCGCCCGAAGTCCCGCCATTCCCGCTGCTCCCGACGCGCCTGGTACTCCCGATACGTCTGGCATGCGCGACACTCCCAGCACGCCCGACACATCTGCCATACCTGTCTTGCCCGCCAAGTTCGCCAAATCCGCCGCGCCAACCAAGCCTGAATCCGCCTGATCCGCCAATCCGCCGGACGCCGCAAGCCCCTTATGTACACCGTTCTTTCCCGCGGCATAGCCCCCGCTCCAACCTTCCGAAATTCCGCCGCCCGGCTCGTAGGCCCTGACCGCCGGTTTCCCTCCGTGCACACCGGCATAACGCTCCAGCGCCAGCAGCCCGTATCGCTTCGACCGAAGCAGAAGACGCCCGCCGTGCCTGCCGCCGTATACCGGTTCCTGACGCTCGACCGGGTTGGCGCGGGTCGCGAAGCCGTACAGCATAGCCCGGACGAAGCCGAAAAGAGTGCTTTTGCCCGTTTCATTCGGGCCGCGCACGATCACGATCGGCGCATCCAGATCAAGCTTCGTACGGTGCAGCTTGCCGAAGCCGTCGATTTGCGCGGACACGATTCTCATTCCGACTCCTCCTCCGTTGCCAGCATTCCGGCCAGGCGCAGGGCGGCGCGCGACACCATCTCTTCCTCACCGGTCAACCGCCATTCCCGCAGCAGCCGCCTAAGCTGCGGATGGTCGTTCATCGGAGCCATAGCCTCCGCAGCCAGAGTTCGACTTTCCTCCGGATCGGCCGCGATCCGCCGCGCAAGACGGTACAGCTCGCCCGCAAAGCTGTCCTCCCCGTCCAATCTCGCGAGGTCGGTTTCGGGCATCGTGCCCGCCTCCAGGTTGTACACCCACAGCCATGCTTCGTTCGCTTCGGGATCCCGGCCGGAAGCCGCCGAACGCTCCCGCAGAGCGTGCAGCAAATCCACGCGATAAGAAGCCTCGGTCAGCCGCGCATGCAGCGGACCGGCGCCCGTCAGCGTCAGAGTCGCCATCAGCGGGCGGTCTTCCGCCTCGGCAGCCGCCATGTCGCAAGCCGCTTCCAGCCGGTCAAGAAGCGCCGCCTCTTCGCGGACGCCCGCGATTTCCACCTGTATAGCCGTCCAACGCACGGCGTCGAGCGGCGCGAACGTCAGCTCAACCGCCTTGTCGGCCGCGACGTCGACGATGTAGCAGCCCTTGGCTCCCGTCTCGCGGGGATGACGGCCCTGCGTATTCCCGGAATATACGACATGGGGATAGGTATGCAGCACCCGCCGATCGTGCACATGGCCGAGCGCCCAGTAATCGAAGCCCGCTCCGGCCAGCTCGCCCAGCGTGCAAGGCGCATAGGGGTCGTGCGACGGATCGCCGTCCACGTTGCCGTGCAGCAGCGCAATGTGGAACGGCGCGGCCGCCGCAGGCCGATAACGCGCGGCTAAATTGTCGGTTACCGCCCGCCGGACGTAAGACATCCCGTATACAAAAGCGGCCAGCTCACCGTCTTTCCGGTAAGCCGGCCTTCCTTCGTACTGTTCCGCGCCGAACACATGCACGCCCTCCATCTCCGCGAAACGTGCCCGCTGGCCGGACAACGGGTCATGATTGCCGTGGATGACGTACACGCCGATACCGTGCTCCCGCAGCTTTGCCCACTGCTGGTGCAGTACGGCCTGCGCGCGCAGCGAACGATCCGCCGCATCGAACAGATCGCCGGCGAGCAGCACGAAATCGGCTTTTGCCGACACGGCCGCCGCCGTCAGCCGGCGCAGCGCCTCGAACGTGGAGTCCGCCAGCGCCTGACGGACGGCGGGAGGCGCTTCACCCAGCCCTTTGAACGGGCTGTCGAGATGCAAATCCGCCGCGTGAATAAAGCGAAACGGAACGCTCACCGCGATTCCTCCTCCGAGCCTGTCTGCGCCTGCGCCTGAGCCGGCCCGGACGGCGCAGCGGGGTACGCCGTATAAACGGCTTTCAGCTGCGAAATGACGCGCTGCAGCGAGTACACCTTCTTCGCCTTGTCCCATGCGGCCCGGGCCATGTTATACCGGAAACTGGGGTCGGACACAAGCTTCTCCAGCGCCAGGCAGAGCGCCTCCGGATCGTCCGGCGGCACGAGCAGCCCGTTGACGCCGTCCTCGATCTGTTCCGCGATGCCCCCGACATTCGTCCCCACGAGCGCCAGCCAGCATAACGCCGCCTCGGCAAACACCGAGCCGAACGCTTCCGCGCGGGACGGGAGGACGAAGATGTCGAAGAAGGGCATGAATTCTTCCGGATGCAGCATATAACCGTAAAAAATAATGTCGTCGTACAAACCGAGCCGGGACGCCAATGCCTCAAGCTCCTCGCGGATCGGTCCGTCTCCGATGATGTGAAGCACGAACGGATAGCCTTTCCGCTTCAAACCCGCGCATGCGTGAAGCAGCACATCCAGCCCTTTGGCCGGCACAAGGCGGCAGACGGTGATCAGCTGCGGCACCTCGTTCTCGTGGGACACCGGCTTGAACCGTTTCTCGTCGAAGCCGTTCGGAATGACGCCGATCGCGGAAGCATCCTTAACGTACGGCGCCATATAAGCGCGGAACGATTCCGACACCGTCAGCAGCCGGTCGACCTTGGCCTCCAGCTCGCCGTATATCGAGGTCAGGAAACGATGCTCCACGCTGCCCTCGGCGATTCGACCGTTAAGAATCAGCTCCCGCTCGTAGCTGGAGTGAATCGTCATGATGACGGGCGTATCCGGAAACAAGCGTTTCATCACAAGCGCGGCGATCGGATGATGGGCGTGGATGAGATCATACCGCTTCGCAATCCGCATTTTCGTCCACCAAATATAGTCGCGGAGCGTTTGCCTGTATTTGTCGACGATCGGGCTGCCGGCGAATTGCGAAACGTCGAACGTCTCGAACGTGTAATCCTCGTCGCCTTTGCCGCGAATCCGCTTCGGAAGGGAAAACAGCTCCATGCTCCACCCCATTTTGTTGAAACGCTCCTGGATGTACGGCACCATAGAAGATACGCCGCCAGGCTGCTCAGGGGGAAAAAACAACGCTTGTAAAATTTCCATCGGCTTTCCTCTTCCCGGCAGACATTTCGAACCTGTCGTTTCGAACCTGCCAAAGTTATGATATATTAGAACATATGTTTCTGTAAAGCCAACCTCAGAACAAAGCGACGAAAGGAAAAATGCCATGAATCCCATCGCTTGGCTGGCCGGGCCGCTAGGCGCGGCGGCCGCTTCCGCGGCGGCCGTAACGACCGTCATTTTGCTGCTGCTCATGTCCGTCTTGCTCCGCCGCCGCAACCGGCGGCAGCGCGCGTATTTATCGCTGATCATAGGCGCCGCTCTTGCTCTTGTTCCGGCTGCGGGACCGCTCGCAGGCGCGGGGACGCCGGCTCTCGTCAGCGAAGGCATGCGGCTGTTCTCTTTTCTTATTATAAACGCTGGCCTACTGGAACTGTATACCCCGATGCGCCCAAGAAACCGAATCGCCTTCGCTTTTTTGTTCCTCGGCGCGGCCGGAGCGGTCACGGCTCAGGCGTATACAGACACGGTGCGGTCCGTCCTTCCGGCCGCGGGCACCTTCATGCTGCAGCCGGTCGGCCTGGCCGCGATTACATCGACCGTGCTGATGCTCGTTATCGTCCTGCCGGATATCGGCCAAAAAACGAAATACGCGGCGTCCGTCGCCGCCGTATTCATCGGCCAACTGTTCCTCGCCGCCGGAGGTTTCGATGCAGGGGCCGCAGGACAGGAATGGATCGCTGCCGGCGCCGCCGTGATGCCTCCCATCTATTATGCGATTGTTTTCATGCTGCTGTTCGAACGTGTCGTCGACCGGCTGCAATCGGTTTATGCCTCTTCGATTCGCGACGGCTTGACGGGCTTGTACAACCGGCGCCATTTCCTGAAGGTCGCGAACCGTTATGCAAGCCGGGGACTGCGCGTCTCGGTGCTGTTCTGCGATATCGACAACTTCAAGCGGCTTAACGATACCGAAGGCCATCAGCAGGCGGACATCGCGCTCCGGCAGGTGGCTGCCATTCTGGCCGACGAGCTGGCGGGGAGCGGAGCCGCGGGCAGATACGGCGGCGAAGAACTGGTGGCGGCGGTTGCGCGTCCCGGCCTGAAGCCCGCCGAGATCGCCGAAGCGATCCGCAAGCGGGTTGAGGCGGAAACGCCCGTAACGCTCAGCATCGGCTGGAGCAGCGTTGCGGAAGGCGTGTCCGTCGAGGAGGCGCTCAAGCAGGCCGACGAGGCGATGTACGCCTCCAAGCAAAGCGGCAAAAATAAAGTGACGGCCTACCGGCCGCCACGTGCAAAGGCATCGCCCGAAACAGGCTGAACGGCCCGCGCCCGCATGCCCGCCCAACGCGCACGCCAAAAAGCCTTCCGTTCTCGAACAACAAGATACGGAAGGCTTTTTTACCTAAGCGACCGTCGACAGATCCCGAACACGCGAGAGTGCCGGAAATGGTCGCGGCTGCAGTTCAGCACAGGAGTCTATGCCGGAAAAGCCGATTCCCTTCGTTTCCGCTTTTTATTCCCGGGCGTTCTTCACCGGTATCCACAGCTCCACCGGCTCCTCGTCCAAATGGTCGTCGATATAGAATACTTCGATCGCCAGCGCGTTCTCATGCTTCTCCAATTTCCGTTCATTCATCCAGGCGATTAATTGCTCATAGCCTTCGCCGATCCGCTTGTTCGTTGTGGCGACCACGGCATAATCGTGCTCGGGAATCGTGAACTGCGCCATTCCTTCCGGAACCTCTTCCAGATGGTGCACCTCGCTGCACGCCCAGTATGTCGCGAACACCTCATTGCCGAAATACGGGCTGAACAAAACCGGCGACTTTACGGCGTCGTTAAGCTCATGCTTGCGCGACAGAAAGTCGCCCTGCAGGCGGATCGCCTCGTCCGGGAACGTGGAATAAGGTCCGGAATAGCTGATGCCCGCCAAGTTGAGAGCCGGCTTGCTTGCCAGCATACAATTGTCCATTGCGATACCTCCCGGTCATGGAATGGAGCGAATCGGAACGCCGAGACAGCCGCCGTCCTTCACCAAGTGTAACACGTAATACGCGTTTCAGGAAACGTTTTGAGGGGAAACTTCCGGCAAAAGTCTTTTATCGCCAATTTCATTCGGCTATAATGGCATCATGCGGCATTCCGCGACAATTTTCCTAGGAGGTGAGTCCGTTGCAGCTGCTGGCCATGCTGACCATGCTGATCGATCATATGGGCATCGCCTTTTTCCCGGATGACGAAAGCTGGCGTTATGTAGGACGTATCGCTTTTCCGCTGTATGCCTATGCGCTCGTGATCGGTTACCGGCGAACCCGCAGCGTCCCCCGCTACCTGATGCGGCTGACGGTGGTCGCGCTCGTGTCGCAACTCCCGTACCAGTGGGCGGTAGGCGGCGATGACATCAACGTTGCCGGCACGCTGATCGTCTGCTTGCTGGCGCTTTGGCTCGCCGACCGCTTCAAGCATCCGCTCGCGGTCATTGCGATCGGCGCCGCCGCGAGCGTTCTGCTTGTGCTGCTTCCGTTCAACTACGGCGTTTACGCGCTGCTGCTCGTCTATATTTACCGGTATACGCGTGACCACACGACGGCGGCGCTTCATTTCTTGCTGAATCTTGTTTTCATGGCGCTCGCAGATTGGGTTATCCAGATTTTCAGCATTTTCTCCACCTTTCTGATCGTGTATGCGCCCTACGTGCTGCATAAGATAGACAAGCTCCCGATCCCGCGCATGGTCTGGCGAACGTTCTACCCCGCGCATCTTGTCCTCATCGGACTCGCCGCTTATGCGCTCTATGAAGCGGCGGCCCTCTAACCGCACCAAAAAAGCGGCTTCGCCTCCCATCGGGGGCCGAAGCCGCTTCCTATGTCGCCCCGATCGCTCAGGCGTTGCCGGCATATTCCTTCGACTCGTACAATTCCTTGATGGCATCGCTGTGGCTTGCAGCCTCTGAAAGCAGTTCAAGCGCATCCTTCCGCTTCGTGTAATTCATCACGGCGGCTAAAAGCGCTTTCTCAACTCCGTTATGTTGGGCCTCCGGCAGGACAAACAGCTCGCCCAGCCCCCAATCCTTCTCCCCGCTTGCGGATACGACAGGCGACAGTTGCGCGTAACCGAGATAATGCAGCACACCCCTGTATGGTTTGACGGCGACCAGAACAATATAGCCCCGGCCTTCGAGCATTTCCTCCAGATCGTCCCTTCCAGGCAAGGTGGCCGTGCATCTTCTGCCCGATATTCGATATTGATCGAATAGATCGTTCACGTAATCCACTTCCTTCAGCGAAGCGCGTTTAACGACGATGGTATCCATGTTTCGTTCACCCTCCAACATGAAGTTACGGATGATTCCGCACGGGCTGGATTCTCCCATCCTATTACCCGTTAATGTTCGGGTTTAAACAAGCCCCCGTTCCTCCTTTCCCGCTTGATGGCGCGTATGTGCGGCCGTTCCCAGTCTATGTGTATTTTTATTGTAAGTCGTTTTGCGGCTTTCCACAATATGGGGTGTCTGAAAAATTGCAAAAAAACACGCCGTCGGAGCGTGTTTTTTCGGTGCGGACCTGCTACGATTCGTCCAATGTTCGTTTCGCGGCATCCACCAGCTCGTCAAAGGTCTCGTCGCTTTCTTCGATCAGCTCTTCCACCTGGTACAGCTGCTCCTCATCGCCCGAGGCGTTCAGGAAAAACAGGCCGTACGACCATTCTTTGCCGTTCTTCTTCTGCAGCGTCATTTCATAAGCCTGCTTGTGGCCTTCGGCCTCGAAATGGACATAGCCGACGTAACCGTCCTCTTTCGAAAAAGTCAGGCGCGCGTCCATAATGTTCAACTTCACGATTCGACCGTTCCTTCCCGGCTCCCCCGCCTATTCTTTGCCCAGATTTTGAATGGTTCCGATCAATTCGGCTATCTCCCCGAGCGTCCGGCCGATGCCCGATTCGAGGTAAGCCTGATCGAAGTTCCGGATATCTCCGTTTAGCTTCTCCAAAAACGCTCCGATATCCTGCTGGAGCGTCTCGTTGTATCCGACGATTCGGCGGTGAATATCCTGGGCAGCCTGCGGCGCATCCAATCCGTTGAACCGCTCGATCCGGCTCCGGATGCTCTCCAATTCACGGATCAGGCCGTCTCTGGCAGCGGGATCGGTTGCCGCGCGCTCCACCATGGCAGGGATCGACTCCGCCCAAGCGGCCGCGCCGGCAACGTAGGAGGCGGCCTCATTGGTATAATCAAGCGTCTGGTCAATCTGCCGCACGCCTTCCACGAGCGAGCAGCCGGACAGCAAGGTGACGAGCACGACGGCAGCGATCATACGCGTACGTACTTTCATGGCATCCACTCCCTTGAAACATGATCCCTATTTAATACTTAACAACCGGCCGGTCGGTTTCAAACGCGGCCGCCCCTGAGAACATCCTTCTTTTTTGAAGAGCAAATCCATCCAGAATGTGAACGTTTTTTGAAAATTACCGCTTTAATAGACAATTCGCTCCTAAATTTTAAGACATTTTTAAGCATTATTCGTTATACTAAGTACAGATCGGAAAATGTAAGGAGTGATGTTACAGATGAAAACGATGATCTCCCTTCAAAATAAAATTATTCCCGTGTATCTGAATGAATCCAACAACAAAAAAGCGCTCGATAAATTGGGCGAGGTATTGAACCGGAAGCTCGAAACCGGCAAGACGGCCGTCAAGAACTGCATCCTCTCGCTGATCAGCGTCGAAATATCGGGCAGCGAGGCGACCCTTCACGCGATTAACGAGAAAGATACGCTGACGATCTCGCTCTATTGAAGCGCATGCGCGGCATGAACGAACGGCCCTTTCCCCCGAGGAAGGGGCCGTTTTGCATGTCCGGCCGTCCTGCAAAGTCTGGTATAATCGAATCGGTGTCAAGCCGAACATTGGCGACAAAAGGAGTGCTGCTTCGTGGCGTTGCCCGAACCCTATATCGAACAAATGAGGAGCCTGCTCGGCTTGCCGGAGGCGGAGTCCTTTCTGCGCAGCTACGAGGACGAGCGCGTATTTGGACTTCGTCTCAATCCGCTGAAGCTGAACCGCGTCTCGGCTCCGTTCCGCAACCTGGAGGAAGCTTTCCGGCTCGAGCCCGTTCCCTGGTGCCCGACCGGCTATTACTACGACGAGACGGCCCGTCCGGGCAAGCATCCGTATCACGCGGCGGGCCTCTATTACATACAGGAGCCGTCCGCTATGTCGGCGGCCGAGCTGCTGGCGCCCGCTCCGGGCGAAACGGTTCTCGACCTGGCGGCCGCCCCCGGCGGCAAAACGTCGCAAATCGCCGGTAAAATGAACGGCTCCGGCCTGCTGATCGCGAATGAAATCCATCCCGCCCGGGCGAAAATCGTAAGCGAAAACGTGGAGCGGCTCGGCATCCGCAACGCGGTCGTGACGAACGAACCGCCGGATCGGCTGTCCGCCCGTTTCCCGGCCTTTTTCGACCGGATCATGCTGGACGCCCCCTGTTCGGGGGAAGGCATGTTCCGCAAAGATCCGGACGCGGTCAAGGAGTGGTCGCCGGCACATGTCGACATGTGCGCCGCCCGCCAGGCGGACATTCTCGATCACGCGGCCGTCATGCTGAAGCCGGGCGGCACGCTCGTCTATTCGACCTGTACGTTCAACCGGTCGGAGAACGAGGACACGATCGCGGCTTTCGCGCGGCGCCACCCTTCCTTCGAGTTGCGCCGCATCGAGCGGATCTGGCCGCACCGCGATCGCGGCGAGGGCCACTTCGTCGCCCTGCTCGCCAAGTCCGATGACGGAATGCCGAATGCGGATTTGGGTGCGGCTTCCCGCATGCATTCAAACTCCGGCCGGGCGGGACGAAAAAGCCGCGGCAAAGACGCTGCCGAATCCGGCGCCGACCTTGCTTTGTTTCAAGGCTTCGCCGACGAATCGCTGCCGGGCTTTGCCGGACTCGGACCGGGCGAGCCGCTGCGTTTCGGGGACGCCCTTTATTGGCTGCCGCATGACAGCCGTGGACGGTTCGGCAAGGACGCCCTGCATGGGCTGCGCGTCGCCCGTCCCGGGCTGCATCTCGGCGACGTCCGCAAAGGCCGTTTCGAGCCTGCCCATGCGCTGGCCATGCATGCGGCAGAGGAAGCGGCGGCATGGGTGCAATCTTATCCGCCGGAGGCCCCCGAGCTCTCCGCATACCTGCGGGGCGAAACGCTCCCCGTAATGGCCGGCTCCTCCGGCTGGGGCTTGGTCGCGGTGGACGGCAAGCCGCTGGGCTGGGGCAAAGCAAGCGGCGAACAAGTCAAAAACCATTTGCCCAAGGGGCTTCGCCGGCCGTGACGTGACGGGGGAAGCGCAATGCAATGCCGCCTTCCGGACGCCCATCCGCGCAAACGCGTTTCCGGCATGCCTGCACGCGGACAAACAACCAAATCGATCCGGACAGGGTTATGCGTCCAAACGGATCCTTCCTCCCGTCATAAAATGAAGTATTCCGAAAGGCCGAACGAACCGCGACCGGTTAGAAGGCCGAACCGGAAAACAAAAATGACTTGGGAGGAATTAGAATGGGTCACTACGGCGGCTTTACTTCTGTAGGGGTAATCCTGGTCCTTTTCATTTTGCTGGTTATCGTTTCCCGCGCAATCGTGCTGTAATCGATTCTTGAACAGCGGCAAAACCGCCGGGGCGGCAACACCCCCGGCGGTTTTGCCGTGTGCACGCCAATGCTGTCCAATCCGGCATCCCAACGCCGAGGCGCTTGCCGGATCGGCAGGCGCGCCGTCCTCTTTATTCCTTCCCGCTATTCCGATGCGTCTTCAGCGCATTCAGCTCCTCATCCGTCAGCTCCCGGTACGAACCGGGCGCGAGCTGCTCGTCCAGCTTCAACGGCCCCATCGCCACCCGCTTTAGGAACAGCACCTTTTTGCCGACCGCTTCGAACATGCGCTTGACTTGATGAAACTTGCCTTCACGGATCGTCAGCGAGATCTCGGACACAGGCCCCGGATCCTCATCTCCTCCGGGGGCAGTCCGCACTACCGCAAGCTCTGCGGGCATCGTCACATAACCGTCGTCCAGCGTCACGCCGGCCGCGAACGCCTGGCGGTCCGCTTCGCCCACCGTCCCTCTGACCAGCGCCTCATACGTTTTGTCGACGTGCTTGCGGGGAGAGAGCAGCTCGTGCGCCAGCTGCCCGTCGTTCGTCAGCAGCAGCAGTCCCACCGTGTCCTTGTCGAGCCTCCCTACCGGAAAAGGCTGCAGCAGCCGATCCTCCGGCTTCAATAAATCAAGCACGGTCCGTTCACGCGTGTCCTCCGTTGCGGATACAACGCCTTGCGGCTTGTTCATCAGCAAATAAACGATATCGCGGAACCGTACCCTTTCCCCGTCGAACTCGACGTCATCGGCCTTCGGGTCGATCTGCAATCCGCTGTCCTTCACTATAAGACCGTTCACCGAAACTTTGCCCTGGCGGACAACCGTCTTGATTTCGCTTCGCGAACCGCAGCCCATGTTGGCCAGCATTTTGTCCAACCGCATCCGTTTCGTCACCCCATCCACCTCCATCCGGGCGCCAGCTCGTTCTTGAGCATGCCTCCGCTCCATTTGCCCCAACCGAGAGGAAAACCGTCCGCGCACACCAGCACGTGTCCGCCGGCCGGTTCGCCGGTCGCGGCGGTTCCGGTTTCGCCAAGCCTGGAAGCCTCGATATGCAGCGTCTCTCCCTTCAGGTAACGCAGGACGTCCTCGCCGCCGCCGTCCAAATCGAGCGTCAGCGCCGCTTCCGCCTTCGCAAGCCCCATCGCAAGCGCCTGCGAAGGCTCGAACCGGTGCGTCCCGGCTTCGCCGAGGTACCAGCCTGCCCGGACGACCTTCAAGCCGGCCAATCCCGGCAGCCCTTCGGGCTGCAGGTAAACCCGGGAGCCGAACACCGTCAACCGGCCGGGCCATGCGGACGCGCCGGGAATCGCTCGGCCCGCGAACGTCCGCCACATCGCGAGCGCGGCATCCTCACCGATCGTACCATCGTGACGCAGCTGCTTGTCCCGTCCCCGATCCTTGCCGCGGCCGCTCTCCCGCCCGGAGCGCAGCCTGTCCTTCTGTTTGCTGCGTCCGGCCGCGGCTTCCGCCGATCGGACGGCGGTTTTCTCATATTGCCGCTCCGCTTTGGTCAGGCTCGGCGCCGTCACGGACTCGCGCGCCCACTCCTCTTCCCCGTATGCCGGCCGCTCCCCGTATCCATCGCCGCGCTTTCTCAGCACCGCGGCGTAATGTCCCTCGCCAGGGGCCCGGTGCGGCCAGATCCGGACGGTGCCTGCCACGGCTGGCACGGCTTCGGGCGACAGGCTCCGCGCCGGTTCGCCGCCTGCTCCCGCCGCCCAGTCCGGCCGGCCCGGCGTCCAGCCGTAATCGAGCTCGACCGGAACGATCTCCATATCCTCGCGCTCGGTCAGCAGAGCGGCGATTTGCGCCTCATTTTCCTCCGGGGAGAACGTGCAGGTCGAGTATACCAGCGTGCCGCCGGGCGCCAGCAGCTCGGCCGCATGCTTGAGGATGTCGCGCTGCATCAGCGAGCATCGCTCCACCGAATGCTTCTCCCATTGGGCGACCATCGATTCGTCCTTGCGGAACATCCCTTCTCCCGAGCATGGCGCGTCCACCAGCACTTTATCGAAAAAGGCGCCGAACGCGCCCGCCAGCGCCGCCGGCTCCTCGTTCAGCACAACGGCGTTGCGGACGCCCGCCAGCTCGATATTTTTCGCCAGCGCCTTCGTACGTTCCCTGGCATTGTCGTTGGACACCAGCAGGCCGCTGCCCTGCAGCTTGGCGGCAAGCTGCGTCGATTTGCCCCCGGGCGCCGCGCACAGGTCCAGAACCCGATCGCCCGGCTTGACGCCGAGCAGCTCCGCCGGCGCCATCGCGCTCGGCTCCTGTATATAGTAGAGGCCGGCATGATAATGCGGATGCTTGCCGGGGCGGTCGGTCTCTTCATAGTAGAACGCTTCAGGCGTCCAAGGGATCGGCGACAGGCGGTCCGCCCAGGGCGTCATGCGCAAAAAAGCTTGCGGCGTCACTTTCAGTGTATTGACGCGCATGCCGTACCGGCGTTTTTGCCCGTACGAAGCGAGCCATTCGCCGTACTCGTCCCCGAGCAGGCGCTCCATTTTATCCAAAAACGGCTTCGGCAGCCGGATGCTCATGTAAGTAACCCTGCTTTCCGCGTTCATGCTTTTCTCGTTTTTGTTCGCTGCGTCCTACCGCGTATCATTCTGGGCAGCAGCATTTCACGGATTTTTTATGTACGTCCCCTCAATCCTCTTCCCCGTGCAGCCGCTCTTCCAACGGAACGGCGGCAAGCTCGTCCGCCAGAGCGGCAAGCACCGGATCCAGTACGGCAATCCGGTACGGCTGAAAAGGCGGAGGCTTCGGTCGGCCTGCCCCCGTCCTGCCGGCCTCCGCCTCCGCAGCCCGGTAGGCCGTCAGCGCGGCGAGCGCCAGACGCGTATCCGATTTCAGGCGGCCAAGGTCCAGCCCCAGCTCGACGTCGGCATAGCCGGCGAGCTTCTCCAATGCGGCGGTGAACAGCTTCACCGCCCCCGACCGGTTATCGTTGCGCCAATGGTGCAGGCCGACCGCCACCTGAAGCAGCCCCTGATACAGCAGATTTCGTCCTTCCTCGAGCCAAAGCTCCTCCATTACCTCATGGCACTCGAAATAATCCTCGTCCACATTGAACAGCACAACGAAATGGACGAAGCGCCCGTCATACGCGGCTTCAGGCATTGCCGCCCCGCTTCGCCCGCGCGATCGAGGCCTGAATATCGTCGGACAGCTGCTTCAGCCCCCAGATATCCTCCTGCTCCCACAGCTCGTTGAACCGCAGCTGGTATTGCGCCGCCTCGCGGACGCGGTGGAAGAAATACAGATCCTGAATGCCGGACAGCACTTTCGATACGACATTGGAGCTTTCCTCGAATCCCCGCTGCGCATCGACGATTTCCTGGCGGATGCTGGACATTTCCGTATCGAGCTGGAAGGCGGCTTCAGCCGCTTTCTTAAGGCGTTCCCGCACATCGTGCGGCAAGCTTTCCTTATATTTATAGTTGAGCGAATGCTCGATCGTGGCCCAAAAGTTCATCGCCAGCGTCCGAAGCTGGATTTCCGCCAACACCTTTTTCAACCCCAGCGCCGTCTGTACCGGATATTCGACGATCATATGGAAGCTGCGGTACCCGCTTTCCTTGTAATTCGTTATATAGTCCTTCTCATAGACGAGCAGCAAATCCTTGCGCTTGCGGATCGAGTCCGCAACTGTTTGGATGTCCTCGACGAACTGGCACATGATGCGGATGCCCGCGATGTCCTCAATCCCCGTCTCGATCCGGTCCATCGGCACGTTCAGCCGTTTCGCTTTCTCGAAAATGCTCGAAATCTTCTTTACCCTTCCGGTAACGAATTCAATCGGCGAGTAAGCCTCCCGTGTCTTCAATTCGCCGCGAAGTGTTTTGAATTTGACCTTCAATTCCTCCACGGCCTGTTCGTAAGGAAATAAAAAGAGGTTCCAATCCCGGCCGTCCATACCGCCGCCTCCTGCCTGGTTAATGATGATCCGCGCCGACCGCTTCCGTCACGGAGCCGAAGCCGTCCCTTCTCAGCAGCCGCGCTAGACCGTCCGTTATATCCCGTACCGCTCCCGGTCCCAAATAAATGAGCGCCGTGTACACTTCGACGAGCGACGCTCCCGCGCGGATTTTATCGTATGCGTCCTCCGCCGTAAAGATGCCGCCGGAGCCGATAATCGGCAGCTTGCCGCCCGTTTGCCGGTATACGGCCCTCACAACCTCCGTCGAACGGCTCCTGAGCGGCGATCCGCTGAGCCCGCCCGTTTCGGATGCGCGCGCATGCGTCAACCCTTCCCGGGAGACGGTCGTGTTCGTCGCGATGATGCCGCTGACGCCGCTCGCCGCAATCGCATCGACCGTGTGCCCAAGCTGCTCGTCCGACATATCCGGGGCTATTTTGACCAGCACCGGCTTGGGCAGGCCGCCTTGCTTGGCCGCTTGCGCCTTCATTTCCCCCGTCACTTCCGCAAGCAGCAGCTTCAGGTCGTCGCCATGCTGCAGCGCGCGCAAATCCGGCGTGTTCGGCGAGCTGATGTTGACGACGAAGAAGTCGCCGTAAGGATAAAGGATGCGCAGGCAAGCCTTGTAATCTTCATGCGCCGACTCATTCGGCGTCGTTTTGTTCTTGCCGATATTGACCGCGATCGGCACCTCGCGGCGCTTAAGGCGCTTTAACCTTTCCGCCACCGCATCCGCGCCTTCATTGTTGAAGCCCATCCGGTTGATGAGCGCTTCGTCCGGCGGCAGACGGAACAGCCTCGGCTGCTCGTTGCCCGGCTGGCCTTTAGGGGTTACCGTTCCCACCTCCAGGAACGACAGGCCGATGCTTGCGAAGCCTTCGACCGCTTTCGCGTTTTTGTCCAGCCCCGCCGCCAGTCCGACCGGATGCGCGAAGCGAATGCCGAACCTTTCCGCCGCCAGCTCCCGCGATGCCTTGACGCCGTACATGCCGCGCAGCAGCCCGGTCATGCCGGGCACCCGGGCTGCCGCATGCAGGCCGTCGATGACCAAATGGTGCGCACGTTCCGGATCGAGCTTGAACAAAAAAGGCTTTCCCACTTTCCGATACAACATCTCGTCTTCATCTCCACTTCCGCTGTTTGGCTCTAACGAACAGTTTAGCTTTTTCAGCAAAAAAAGGAAAGACGTGTTTGGCCCAAAGACACCGAAACGTCACGAATCGGACGGTTGCGGCTGTAGCGGAAACCGGTTACAATGGGCTTAGAATTTGTGGAAAAGAGGATGATCGCCATGAGCACCGCCCGCAGAAAACCGCCGGCAATGAAACGGAAACCGAAAGAGGAAGTGAACAAGAAGGCTCTGATTTGGATCGGCGCTTCGATCGCCGCCGTCGTCGTCGCGATGGCGCTGTTGCTTATTTTTAACGGCTGAAGATCATGCCGGCAACCGGAACGGTCAGACTCGTCTTCGCATCCCCCCATCCCGATCCCTGCTCGCGGTCCTAATAATGGTTCATATCGGCAGAAAGGCCGTCCGGTTAGCGCGGACGGCCTTTCGTTTACTATTACAGCGGATTACTTCAGCTTATCCCTCAGCAAAACCGCTTTAACGTCGCTTAACCATTGCACGTCCAGATCGATCTGCTCGGCGAAGAAACGGACCGGCAGGTATAACCGGTTATTTATCACCAAAGGTGCGGCCGGCAGTTGAATCGTCTCGGCAGGCTCGCCTTTCTTCGTGTACACGACCGTTTTGGAGCCGGCGGTTACCTTATAGGCTGCGTCCCCCCGTGTCAGTGTAGCCGCATTGCCCGCACCGGCATCCGCCGTATAACCGAGTTTCCCGCTGATGACGGGGATCGGGATGAATATCGTCCCGTTCTCCGCTACCGGATCGGCATCCGTAACGACAATCTCTTTGTTATAAACGATGCGGATCTTTGCTCCGGCCTTTAGACCGGGCGGCTTCTCATAAGGCTTCACAATCCGAATGCGGTTGTTGCCCGTATCGGCGACCGCGAAGGCGCCGTTGCCGAGCCATGCGACATCGGTCGGCACGTTGAAGCCCGCATAGGGGGCGAGCCCGTCAAGCTTGCTCGTCTCGGTCGCCGTGCCCGCCACCGTTACGACCTTGCCGTCCTTCAGGTAGCGGATAACATGATTAAGCGAATCGGCGATTAAAAGTCCGCCATCGGGGGTTACCGCCAGACCGCGCGGCGCGTTGAACAGCGCTTCGGACGCTTTGCCGTCCTTATAGTCGCCTTGCGCATAAATGTCGGTTTTTCCGTACGTCAACTCCGAACTGCCGGCAACCGTAGTTACCGTACCTTTGGCGAAATCGATGTAGCGGATCCGTTGATTGCCCGTATCGCTCACGTAAAGGTTGCCTTCGGCATCCAGCGCCAGACCGCTCGGTTCGTTGAACTTCGCTTGGGCGATCGGGCCGTCGGCGAAGTCGCCGGCCGGTTCCACAGCACCGGGGAAATATTCGACGACGCGAGTGGAGGGTGCGTTAACAGTCGTGACCGTCCCGTTCGAGATTCGGCGAATGGTGTGATTCAGCGTATCCGCTACATAAATAACGCCGGATGCCGTAACGGCAACGTCGAGCGGACGGTCGAACCGCGCATCGGCGCCCGCGCCGTCGGCGGTACCGATGAGACCGTTGCCTGCAATAGTAGTCACTTTCCCGTCTGCCGACAGCGAACGGATCGCATTATTGTTCATATCGGCAATAATGGTCCGGCCGCTTGCGTCAATCGCAAGCCCCGACGGGGCCTGGAAGGCTGCCTCGTCAGCTTTGCCGTTAATCAGGCTGCCGATCAGAAACCCGTATTGGTCCACACCGATCTCGATCCCGGCCACCGTGTCCGTCATTCCGTTTTGCACGACGCGAATTCGCTGATTGCCGGCATCGGCAATCAGCAGCTGTCCGTCAGCTTTCGCTTGAACGGCCACGGGTTGGCGATAAGCAGCCGAACCGTTGGGCCCGTCGGCTTCGCCCAGTTCACCGGTTCCGGACAGGGTGGAAACCTCATATAAAGGAATGGATGTCAGTACGGCATCTTCGCCGTCCGGCGCAGCCCAGCCCGACCCGGGAACCGCCAGCAAGGCGGCGAGCACGGCGGTAGCGGCGCGTTTCGTTAGCTTGTTCATGGCAAACTCCTTGTGCTTGTCTTGTTTATTCGGTTAGCCCGGCAATCCGGCAGCAGGCGCAATCGTCAAGGTTACCGTGTTCTCCGTCTTGATCATGATGTTCCCTGCACTGTCGACGGCGGTAACCGTCACCTTGAACTTCGGTGCAGGAAGCGCCGCTGCATTGATGCGCTTCAGCAGGAAAGGCAGCTGCACAACGGATTGGGTTGAACCGATCGCGACCGGATCGCCCGTAAATTTAACCACTGCATAGGTAAGCTTGCCGGTCGTAGCTGCAGCGTTGCGATTCCAGAAATAGTAGTCGACCGATTCCGCCGTGTAAGGAAGAGCCCAGTCCGCTCCCGGCTCCGTTTTGAACAGTTCGTTCTTCCGATAGGACTTTGCAGTATCCTTAAATTCATCATCGTTAAAGATCAGCTTCGGCGTGTCGGATTCTTTAACCAAATCGAACTCGACATCGACCTGGTAGCCATAAATTTGTTTGCCGGCACCATTGAAATTAGCCAGATTAATATTCAGAATAACGCCCGTTGACACCGATGGATTAGCGACGGACGCTGCTGACAGCGACCCTGAAGCCGATGGAACAGCCGGCGGCGTCTGTGTCGGCGGCGTCTGCGTCGGCGGCGTCTGCGTCGGCGGCGTCTGCGTCGGCGGCG
>NZ_CAUPYC010000076.1:0-18458 GCF_963515335.1 uncultured Paenibacillus sp.
CACGGCTCTTCCTGTTCAGTTCTCCCAGGCATAGCCTGGGGCTTAATATTTGAGTAATGGGTGTTCAGAATGGCGAACGCCCATTGCACCGCGAAGCCGAGCGGAATCGCCCAGTTTCTCAGCCAGGCGGAACGCCCAAGCGCACGGATCAATAAGGGGAAGAGGATATAAAATTGGACGCTGATGAACACGAAATAAAGATGATCGTTCGCACGCCCGGTGAGCAGCCGTTTCATGAACTCGGTGCCGATGGCGAGAGGCGGGTAGCCGTAATCGGCCATGTAGGGATAGGAACGCACCATGAAATACAACACCGAGAACAGAATATAAGGGATGAGGATGTACAGCATCCGGTTACGGTAAAACGTTCTGAGGCGATCCCCGGTAAACGGCTTGCCGAAGTAATTGTAGAACAGCACGAAGCTGCTGAGCAGAATGAAGGTAGGGGTGCCGTATTTGAAAAAGATGTTGGCGAAATTGTAAACGAACAATGCCGCCGGATCCGCCGCCCGATTGAGCGCGGTCGAGCTCGTATGCACGATAATGACGCCAAGGATGGCGATGGCGCGGACGATATTGATTTCCGCCAGATGGCTTTTCTTCGTCATAGACGTGTCTCCCTGTTGTATCCGTATACACATACTTAAACCGAAATCGCCCGATTGCCACAGGAAAGTTCCGGGATAACAATTGGAGAACCTGGCCGATACTAACCGGGATTCGACCGGCTTTCGCAATGGGTAAGGAATACAGGATAGACGAAAGGAGGCTCGCCGCATGAGCGATAATAAACGCGATCAATCCCTGGTTACCGAGCGCGACATTGATCCCGATTACGGCATGTTCCGCGCGAACCGGGACACGATGGCCGACCCGGTTCCCGATGCGGAAGAAAGGCTGGAGGAGATGTATCCGGCGGACCAAGTGCTCGCGGGCGCGGAAGCCGCGCCGGGACCGGCGAACGGCGCAGGGACCGAATTTCCGGACGTGCCGGACGCCGACGCGCTTGCAGAGGACAGCCCAATCGACCCGGCTGCGCCGAAGGATGTGTTCCACGGCACCGATTTGCTGAACGGCGTCGGCCATGAACCGGAAGACGAAGACGAGGGCATCTGAGGCATGCAAAAAAGCCGTCCCCCCGGCGGACCGCATTCGTCCGCTTGAAGCACAGCCGTCTAGACGCTTTGTTTGGTAAACCGGTTCGCATAGGCGGAAGCCGCATAGGAATCCGGCTTGACGCGAGCCGCATACATGCCCATCGCTTCCACCCGTTCGATCATTTCCTTCACGTACAGCGACGTCTTGTTTATGACCGGATGGGTTCCGGCGTCGATGTCGATGAACAATTCCAATGACGCCCCTTTGTACACATGCGGGGTCAACAAATCCTCCATCCGGGCGATCGTCGTCTCCATGAACCGTCCGGCGATCTCCTGCGAAAGCGACGTTTCAATCGCCAGCTTCTCGCGGAGAGACCGAAGCTCCCGGGGCACGATGACTTGCCGGTAGCATGCCCATGCGCCTTTGCCGAGCCTGCGGATAATGATGCCCGTGACGAACTTGGTGTATCCGCGAAATACCTGGCTGTCCGTACCGACGACGAAATGGTACGCCGCCTGCGGGTCCTGTGTCATGAAGTTCATAATCCTCTGCTGCACATCATCCAGCGTCAGCCCGGTCTCCGTCACATTCTGAAAAACGAGCGCGTCCTGTATCTGAGCCCGTACGTTCCGTTTCATCGTCATCACCCGCCTGTCTGAACTTGCGATGGCTGCGATTAATAAGCTGTGACGTTAGCCGCGTATTTTCTTCATTCTGACGAACCGGACGGCCCTATGTCAACCCCGGCCGGCGCCTATATTAGGATTGCCGATAATAATTTACGGTAAACGCCGGCAAAAAAAAGCATGCACAAGGACATTCTGTGCATGCTTTTTTGTACTCGCCGTGTCATTTATGCCTCAAGTGCTCCAGCGTGAGAATAAAGATTTGAGCCACATGATCGTCATCCAGCGAATAATAAACCGTTTTGCCTGCTTTTCTGCGCTTCACGATTCGCAGATTGCGCAGAAAGCGCAATTGATGAGAAACCGCCGACTGTCCCATATCCAACACAACGGTCAAGTCGTG
The DNA here is from genome assembly GCF_963515335.1 of uncultured Paenibacillus sp. Classification (NCBI taxonomy): domain Bacteria; kingdom Bacillati; phylum Bacillota; class Bacilli; order Caryophanales; family Paenibacillaceae; genus Paenibacillus; species uncultured Paenibacillus sp. The sequence continues at coordinate 2,131 of NZ_CAUPYC010000076.1, forward strand.
TACGCACAGTTCGCATTGATGAAGAGCGTGTATGATCTTGACGCGGGTCGGATCACCCAAGGCTTTAAACAAATCCGCCAAATCTGCAGCAGTGGATTCGGTCACTAACCGGCTTTTCACTGTCCGGATATCTGCTTCGGAACCCGCGCAGCTGTCTTCGCAGGCGGTTTCATGCATCATTTTTTCCACGATTTCACCCGCCTCATCCTGTCCTTCAACCATTATAACATACATGAAGCGTAATCGTTTTCTAGAAATCCTAAAACTCCCCGCCGAAGGCTTGGTACAGCAGCAGCACGTTCAACGAGATGATGATAACGGCAACCGTTACGACCAATACGTTCGTTATCGGTTTGTTTGCGTAGCGGCCCATCAGCTTTTTGTTTTTCGTAAACAGAATGAGAGGAATGATGGTAAAAGGAAGCTGCATGCTTAAGACGACCTGACTTATAATCAATGCCTTAAGCGCGTCGATACCCATACCGATTATGATGAGCGCAGGAACCATGGTGACGAGACGTCTGATCCACAACGCTATTCTGACCTTCAAAAAGCCTTCCAGAATGTACTGCCCCGCCATAGTGCCTGTAACGGAGGAAGACAAACCGGAGGAAAGCAAAGCTATGGCAAACGCCAGGCTGGCAAATCCCCCAAGCAGCGGAGTGAGCGTCGCGTAAGCTTCTTCGATGGACTCCACGCCGTAGCCGTTCGCAAAGAAAACCGAAGCGGCCATAATGATCATGGATGAGTTGATAAACCATGCTATGTTTAAAGCGGCCGTCGAGTCAACGATCGAGTATTTATATACGCGATGGTTGTGTTCAGGGTCTCCCGGTCTCAACCGGTGTTGCACGATGGCGGAGTGCAGATAAATATTATGAGGCATTACGGTTGCGCCAAGCATGCCGATCGCGACAAACAGACTGGAGGAATCGAGCCTCGGCACAAAGACGCTGTAGCCGATTTGCAGCCAATCCGGTTTTGCAAGGAAAATTTCAAATACATACACGAGAGCGACAATCGCGACAAAGCTGAAAATGACGATTTCCACAACGCGATAACCGTACCGGTGAAGCAGCAAAATGCCGAATGTAATCGCGCCGCCGATCAATGCCGCCGGGAACATGGGAATCCCGAACAAAATATAAATGCCCAATGCCGCTCCCAAAAATTCCGCCAAATCCGTCGCCATAGCCGCAAGTTCGGCCGTAATCCACAAGAAGAAAGCAACCGGTTTGCGAAAATGCTCTCTGCAGTTTTCCGCCAGCGACTTGCCGGTCGCAACTCCGAGCTTTGCCGCCAGTATTTGAAGCAGAATAGCCATCAGGTTGCTTAACAGCAGTACCCACAGAAGCGTATATCCAAAGGTGGCTCCACCCTCAATATTCGTCGCCCAATTACCGGGATCGATGTAGCCGACGCTTACGAGAAAAGCCGGGCCCATAAACGGGACAGCTTTGCGCAGCGCGCCTTTCCTGCTCCATCGGAACGGATGTGCTTTTGGGGTAGAAGCCAGTTCGGATTGTCCGGATAGTTCCCTCATTTCTCTTCACCACCTCACTTTCATTTAACCACAAAAGTTTCCCTTGAGCAACTTATTGTATGCGGTAAAGCTCGAAAGTTTGACTCGAAAATTTTCGCCCGACTTTGCAAAGCGACTAAAAAAACCGCTCCCTGACGATCGGGGAGCGGCGTTCGCGCACAAATCAACCTATTCCGTTGCGCCGTCAGCCGTCGTTGCCGGGGCGGCGGCATCCGCCGGCTCTTGCAGCAGGCTGTTTTCAATCTTTGCGTTTGCTTTCAGATCGGCTATCCAGGAAGAGGACATTTCTGAAACTTTCTGCATCACCAATTGCTGGCGAATGTCCGCCTTTTTATCCTCAAACTTCGCGATAACGGCGTCTTTGCGGTCCGTGACTTTCAGAACGTGGAAGCCTTGGCTGGTTTGGACAATTCCCAGCTCATCCTTCTTTTGAAAAAACGCGGCATCCTCAAGCGGCTTCTCCATCTGCCCTTTCGCGAAGAAGTTCAAATCCCCGCCTGAATCCTTCGACTGCGGGTCAAGCGATTTTTCCTGGGCCAGCTGGGCGAAATCGGCGCCTTCGTTCAACTGCTTCCGGACCGTCTCCGCCTCTTCCTTCGTGGCGACAAGGATCTGGGATGCGCGTACCTGCTCAGGGGAATCGAAGGACGCTTTATTTTCATCAAAGAAATTCTTAACCTCTTCATCGGTAACCGTTACTTTGGGCTCAAGCAATTTGCGGATCTTGACTTGCTCCTTCAGCTGTTCCTTCACCTCTTCCAGGCTCATGCCGCTTTGCTGAAGGGCTGCATTGAATTCTTCTTCCGATGGGAAGTTCTTTTTGATCAGCTCCAATTCCTGATTGGAATCCGCGTCTGTAATCTCGATCCCGGCTTTCTTCAATTCTTGATTAATCAGCGTGTCGACGATCAAGGTGTCCAGGGTTTGCTGCCCTCCCGCTTCAACAAGCGCATCGTAAAGCTTGTCCTTTTCAATCTGCTCTCCATTAACGGTAGCGACGGCTTCACTGCGGCCCTGCAATGGAGGATTAATCAGCACAATGACCAAAGCCGCCGCCAGTGCGGCTGAAATAAAAGGCCATACGACACCGTAGCGTTTGCCGCCCTTGTTCGGGGCAACAGCCGGATCCGCGGCAAGCGACGGTTGATCGTTCTCTTGTTCCTCCGCCTCGTCCCGTTCGGCCTCATCCCGCTCGGCATCCCGTTGCGGCTCTGCGGAGTATCCGCCGTTTTCCGGTTCTTCCGGCGTATGTGCCGATTTCTCCTGATTGCCTTTAAGCTGCTCTTCGGATTCGAGTTTATCTTTTTCCGTCATTGCGTTTACAAACTCCCTTTCAAGGTTGAAGTATAGTAGAGACAATCTCTTACGCAAATGTAACAAAAAAACCATCGTTATACCTTAAAGCCAGATAAAAAATTTGCAGCCTCCGTGCAGGCTGACAGCACAAAAAACCGGCGGATGAAAACCGCCGGTCGGCTTATAAAGATTGTGCCGGGTGTCAGTACGAGAAGAAGGCCGGATGCGCCTGCCTTAACATACGCCTCAGCGAACGCATAAGCCGCCTGCGCCTGCCGCCGCCGGCAGTCGCTGGCTTGTCCTTCGCCTTGGCTTTGCGTCTCACATCGCCGTTCACGCTCAGCACCTCCTTTGGATGACGCCCGTCATCCGCAAACAAAGCTTACTCGTTAACCGGGAACTCGATCGGACTATGCCGGGACGGCGGAGCCGCCGCTCATTATTACCCACGGGAAGGCGTGATGAAACATCCGTCGAAATCAATCCACCAAATCCTCCACTTTTTCTTGCCAGAACAACCGGTACAGGCGAATGAAGACGATTTTCACGATCAAATAAAACGGAATGACGAGCAGCATCCCCATAATGCCGGCCAAATCGCCGCCGAGCAGCAGCAGCACGATGATCGTCACCGGATGAATTTCGAGCCGCCGGCCGTATACGAGCGGGGACAGGAAATTGTCCTGGATTTGCTGGGCGATGACGATGATGACGATCGACCAGAGCGCCATCGTCGGCGACTCGATATAAGCAACGATCACGACGGGGATCGCGCCGAGCAGCGCACCGAAATACGGGATGAAATTGAGCACGATCGACACGAAGGTCAAGAGCAGCGAGTACGGCAAGCCGATCATAAGGAACCCCGCATACATCATCGCGCCGAGAATCAGATTGATCAGCACGCGGGTCAGAATGAAGCTGCCGAGGGCGTCGTCGATTTCGGCGAGCGTCTCCCTGCCTTCCATGCGGTAGCGCCTGGGGATGACGGCCAGCAGCTTGTCGCCGATTTTGCCGCCCTCTTTCAGCATGTAGAAAAGAATGACCGGTACGATGGCCAGTACGACGACGAAGTCCGACACGAAGCCGAAAAATCCCGAGAGATAGTCGGAAGCCGAGTTCAGGAACCGGTTCAAATATTCCGTCGCCCGCGCCCACAGCTCGCTTTCCCCCGGCAGCATACTGCCCACGACATCGTTTCGCCGAAGCCGGTCCGCCTGCTTCATGACGTTCTCGACCAGTTCAGGCGCATTATTGACGAACAAAACAAGCTGCTCGCGAAGCGGCGGCCACACCCACAGCACGAAGAGCGTGAGCAAGCCTGCGATGGCGACATAAATAAGCGGAACGGCCAGGCCGGGCTTCATCCCCTGGCGTCCCAGCATCACGACGACGGGCCGGAGCAAGTAATAGAAAAAAACGGACAGCATAAGAGGCACGATCAGCAGCTTGAAAAGCGACACCAGCGGCGCGAGCAGGAAGCTGACCTTCGTGGCCAGGTAGATGATCAGCAGCACGCAGATGACGGACACACAGCCTTGGATCAATCGGGTTTGCGGCAACACAGGGGGGCACCTCCGGACCGGATCGGATTGGAACATACATTCCCTGTTTACCCGCCCGCGGCCGGGTTCATTCAACATAGGTTGGGTAAGATAGGCAGCTTGCCGGCGCATGCGGGGGACGGATTAGGGTCATCTTAAAGCCGGGAGGTGGCGCGAGGTGGTCGATGTGGAAACGCAAGGACCCGATCCGGACAAGCCCGAGCTGCATCCGGTTGCGATATGGCGCTGCAAGGATAAGGCTTGCAAGGCATGGGTTCGCCAGGAATTGGCGGACTCCGATTCTCCGGGCTGCCCGATATGCGGAGGCGTGATGGGACGAAGCATGCGGCATTTGCCGAAGTTGGTAAAGAAGCACAAAGCGCCTCCGAAGCCGAAAGACCCTTGGCACTGACGGCCGAACCGGAGGATACGGCTCAGCGGAAAAAGGGGCTGTCCCAACGCGGATCGCACCGCTTATGGGACAGCCCCGCAGCGACGGCGGCATTCGTTCCTCAAGTCCGTTTTATCAGCATAGAACGCCGTCAGAACCAGTTACCATATATATATGTAGCTCTCGAAATAAAAAAAGACCGACTCTTAAGTCGGCGTTACAGTCTACTTATCTTTCACCTTAGAATCCTCGGTCTCCGCAATTATTTTTTTACTATTCTCCAAAAGAGAAACGATGTTAACTGTTGGTAAAATAATAGGGGAAGTATTCGCTTTTAGCGATATGTCAGAAACCGCACTCCTCAAATAAGGGAACATAATAGCTAATGTATTTTTTTCGCATAAAAGAGCAACTTCTTCTGGATCAGACTCTTCGTCTTTTTCAAGTTTGAAAAATCCATGCATGGTCACTTGTAACAAAAGCCCCGACTCATCAGTCATGGTACAATTTACAATAACTTCAATCTCGTCGGAGTCTAGGTAGCGTACTTCATGCCCAAATTCCAATCCTTTATTCTCGACCGACTCTGAGTCCGGTGTATATTTAAAATCTATTCTTGAAAAATAGTATCTCTCAAACTGAATTGAAGCCAGCAACTATGCCACCCCGCCCAACAAAGAAAAATTGCTGTACTTCTGTTCCACCTTAAGCTTAATTGGCGTTGATTGAATAATGTTCATAGCCTTAGAGATCGTCTTATCGATGTCAACCGCAGACGTGAAAAGATCTTCGAATAAAGCTTTTTTTTCGCACCCGTCTGCTCCCTTCAGGTAAAACCCGGGTTGGTCACTATTTAATTCAAATGTGATATCCAGTTCTTGTGCAGCTTTTATAATGTCTTGCAGACTAACTTGCATCATGTACCTCACCTCATTAATTAATAAACAAATGCCAAACCGATGAATTATCTTGCAAACTATACGGCGTTCTTAACTTTACTACGAACGAGCTTAATATCCCCAGTTATTGCCTCATTATTCCTGACGCATACCTGTACCCCGTTTAAAGCCAATTCCATCCTTACAAAAGCATCGTGTCGATCGAATCGCGAGGTCCCGGTGAAAGTCCTTTTAATTACACTGATATTCGGAGGTAACAGTTTCATGACAAAGTGACGCAACTTATCATTCTGTAGATCTGAAAACCGCACTCCCGATTGTTCAACTTGTTGAACAATCGAGTTGTAGAATTCCTCCAGCCGATTTAATCCAGATCGGCTATCCAAGTTCAAAAAATTTTCCTCGGGAACCTGTACTACAGTCTCAATAACGTGGTATTCAGAAGTGTACCTGTCATACCTATATCGCCATATAGCCCAACTTAATGCCTGCTCGATGTCCTCTCGGAAAAAATATATTCCAGGCCCTAACCAGTGATCGTCTCTGGTGACGGGCTGCACCTCAAAACCGGTTTCTAATATTTTACGCGAAAACACGTCATTGGTGCCGTGATGAAGGAGCAGGTTGTACATAGTCGATTCCGACATTCACTCACCTTATCCTTCAGAGATCATAAAAAAGTACTATAGATGGCTCGTCTGATCCCCTATAGTACAAGCTATATTCAATTTTATAAAATTGAATATAGCTTTCGACATTCGGAGTTGAATCTCCTTCTTTTTCCGAAATTTTTTGGAGAATATGATAAGTATTATATCGGTTTCAAGCTGCCAATAATGAAGAGAGCAGCTGCACTACCTAGAAGTACTTGTCGTCAAATCCTTCAATAGAAATAAGCTGGTCCATCAGCGGGATATTCCGCTGATGGACCAGTCTTTCCTATTCTATTCTGTTTCTTCCTTATATGCAGTTACTTTCTCGCCAACTGCCTGCGCATGTCGAACGCGACGGCCGCGACAATGATGAGACCTTTGATGATGAGCTGCCAGTACGGGCTGACGCCGATGTAGGTCAGGCCGTAGTTGATGACGCCGAAGATCAGCACGCCCGCCATCACGCCGCCCACTTTGCCGATGCCGCCGGCCGTCGATACGCCCCCGACGACGCAGGCCGCAATCGCGTCAAGCTCGTACATGTTGCCGTAGTTGTTCGTCGCGCCGCCGGTGCGCGCCGCTTCCAGCACGCCGGCCAGCCCGTAAAGGGCGCCCGCGATGGAGTAGATCCAGACGAGGTTCTTGGCTACGTTTATGCCGGAGACATGAGCCGCTTGAACGTTGCCGCCGATGGCGTACATATTTTTGCCGAGCCTGGTCTTGTTGAAGACGACCCAGCAGATCGCCGCGACGAATATCGCGACAAGGACGATGTACGGGATCGAATAGCCGCCTCCCAAATCGATGTAACCGCTGCCGATCTTCGTAAAGTCGGGGCGCAGGCCGCCGATCGGCTGCGATTGGTTCGGCTCCATGTCGAAGTAGAGCGAGTTCAAGCCGTAGACGGCAACCATCGTGCCGAGCGTCGCAATGAACGGCGGAACGTGGAACCACGCGATCACCAAACCGTTCACCAGACCGACGATCAGGCCCGCCGCGATGCCGAGCAGGATCGGCAGGCCGACCCACAACTGCGGCAGATCCGGGAAAAAGCGGGCTCCATACTCCTCAATCTGGAGCATGGATGCCGAGATGACGGCGGTCAAGCCGACGACGCGTCCGGCGGACAGGTCGACGCCGCCGGTAATCAGAATGAAGGCGGCGCCAAGCGCGATGATCGCGCGCGTGGACGATTGCTGTAAAATATCGCGGAGCGTGCTGAATGCAAGGAAATTCGGATCGGCGACCGCAATGCCGATGACCAGCACGACCAACACGACGAAAATGGCCCTTTCACTTAAATATTCCCTTACTCTCGTAATTGCAGGTGCGTTCATCGTAATCCCCCCATGATTATGCCATGCGCTGCTGCGCGGCCAGTCGCATGATTTCCTGCTCGGTCGCGCGTTTGCCTTCCACGATGCCGGTCATCCGTCCCTCGCTCATGACCATGATGCGGTCCGACATGCCGAGCAGCTCGGGCATTTCCGAGGAAATCATGATAATGCTCTTGCCCTGCTTGGCGAGCTGGGTAATGATCGAGTAAATCTCGAATTTGGCCCCGACGTCGATGCCGCGCGTCGGTTCGTCAAGCAGCAGAATGTCCGGATCGGTCAGCAGCCAGCGCGCGAGCAGCACCTTCTGCTGATTGCCGCCCGACAGATAGCGGATCTGCGTATTGACGGTGGGCGTCTTCGTCCGCAGCTTCTCGACATGCTCCTTCGCCACGTAACGCCCCTTCTTCTCGTCGAGCAGACCCGGAATCCATTTGAACCGGCCCAGGTTGGCGATAATCGTATTCTCGTACACCGACAGCACCGGGAAAATACCGGTCGCCCGCCGCTCTTCGGTCAGCAGCGCGATGCGGTGCTTCTTCGCGTCGGACGGCGATTTGATCCGCACCGGCTTGCCGGCGATCGATATCGTGCCCGATGCAATCGCCCTCAAGCCGAACAGCGCTTCGATCAGCTCGGTCCGCTGCGCGCCGACCAGACCGCCGACGCCGAGTATTTCGCCTTGCCGCAGATCGAACGATACGTTCTGGAACGACTTCGGGTTCGGCGACGACAAGCCTTCCACCCTCAGCACGACGGCGCCAGGCACGTTCGTCCTTTCCGGATAACGCTCGGTCAAATCGCGTCCGACCATCCTGGTGATGATCAGATCGGTCGTCAGCTCGCTCGCCGGCCATGTGCCGATATATTTGCCATCGCGCATGATCGTCACGTCATCCGAAATGCGCAAAATTTCTTCCATTTTGTGCGAAATGTAAATGATCGAGACGCCGCGGCTGCGCAGCCGGTTGATGATTTTGAACAGCTGCTCGACCTCATTGCCGGTCAGCGAGGAAGTCGGCTCGTCCATGACGATCACTTTCGAGCTGAAGGACACCGCCTTGGCGATTTCAAGCGATTGGATTTTGGAAACCGACAAAGACCCTGTGCGCGCCCTCGGATCGACATCCAGCTCCAGATCGGCGAGCAGCTCGACCGTATCCCGATACATCTTTTTGTGGTCCACAAATTTTAACGGCCCGATGCCTTTCATCGGCAGGCGCCCGAGCCAAATATTTTCCATCACATCGCGGTGCGGAACGGGATGCAGCTCCTGATGAATCATGGAGACGCCGCTCTTCAGCGCATCGTGCGAGTTGTTGATCTCGACTTTGCCGCCGTCCAGAATAATTTCGCCTTCGTCCGGCTTGTAAATGCCGAACAGGCACTTCATAAGCGTCGATTTGCCGGCGCCGTTCTCGCCCATAAGCGCATGCACGGTGCCGGGCCTTACCTTTAACGTGACGTTGCTGAGCGCCTGGACGCCGGGAAAAGCTTTCGAGATTCCCCGCATCTCCAGCAAGTATTGTTCCGCCATCTCCAATGCCCCCTAAGCCGGGTCTGTAATGTGAATCGAGGGGCAACGCCATGAAAGCCGCTGCCCCTCGCCTGTATCGAATCCGTTTTACTGTGCGTCGGCAATGTTGTCTTTCGTGATTTTCTTGTAGGCGATCCAGACGTATTTGCCGTCCGTAATGTCGTAGCCCGTATTTTCTTTGGTCGGCGTTTCGCCTTTTGCCAGCGCCGCCGCCAATGCAACCGTAGCCGCGCCCTGGTTCTTCGCGTCGTTCAGCACCGTGCCAAGCAGCGTGCCTTCCTGCAGCGCCTGGACGGCGGGAGCCGTAGCGTCGACACTGACGACCGGCATATACTTGTCTCCCGTGAAGTAGCCTGCAGCTTTCAATGCTTCGATTGCGCCGAGACCCATGTCGTCGTTGTTCGCGAGCACCGCTTCGATCTTGTCGCCGTTCGACGCGAGGAACGTCTGCATTTTCTCCTGGCCTTTAACGCGGTCCCACATCGCGGTGTCTTCCGCCAGCGCTTCGACCTTGATGCCTGCGTCCTGGATCGCCTGCACAGAGAACTTCGTGCGCAGCTCGGCGTCCTGGTGGCCCGGCTCGCCTTTCAGCATGACGTATTGCAGAACGCCGTCGCCGTTCTTGTCGGCCTTCGGATTCGCTTTCCAGTAATCGGCGATGATTTGGCCCGAGATCGTGCCGGACTCTTCGGCTTTCGCGCCTACGTAGTAAACTTTGTCCCACTTGTTCATGTCTTCGGCGATCGGCTCTCGGTTCAGGAACACAACCGGGATATCGGCCGCTTTGGCCTTGTCGATGATCACGCCTGCCGCCGTGCGGTCGACCGGGTTGATGGCCATCGCTTTGTATTTCTTGGAGATGAACAGGTCGACCTTCTCGTTCTGCGTAGGCTGGGCGTTCTGGCTGTCTACGATGTCCAGTTCGGCTTTGCCTTCCGCAGCGGCGGTCATCGCGTTGCGGACGCCGGTCATGAACGTGTCGTCGAACTTATAGATCGCGACGCCGATTTTCGGCGTTTCGCCTGCCGCCGCTCCGCCGCCGTCGCCGCCGTTTCCGCTGTTCGCAGCCTGATTGCCGCCGCCGTTATTCGCCGGTTCGCTGCCCCCGTTGTTTCCGCCGCCGCAGGCTGCGAGCGTAAGCATGGCGCCTGCGAGAGCGATGAACATCCATTTTTTCATTGTAAAAAGACCTCCCCGATCCGTTCTGGTTTTACGGTGCCTTCTGCTCCCGACCCCGTCCTGCCTGCCGGCCGGCCGCGCAGGTAAGCGTTTCACCGTCTACTGTCATTATGAGGGGCGGGAAGCGCAATGCGAATTCAATATTCTCATTAGAAATATAAAAATTCTCATTAATTATTTGCCGGTCGTCCGATACCCCGTTAAATCCGAATATTCCGGTTACTGTACGAACGGAAAAAGCAGCTTCTGGTTGTCCATCCAGAACATATTTTCCGCGTCGATGACTTTCGTTTCGATCCTTGTCGATTGATCGATCCGCTGCCCCTCGAGCAGCGCCACCGCCTGCTTGACCCCGAGATACCCGGTACTGAAGCCGTTCTGTACGACGGAGGTGTGGATGATGCCGTCCTGGAGCAGTTCCAGCTGGGCGAGCTCGCCCCCGAACGTCACGATCTTCAGACCGCCCCGCCTTCCGGGAACGGCCGACTCTTCGGCCGCGGCGATCGAGGTTGGCGCGTCCAAAGCGAATATCCCGTCAATCGCACCGCCGTCCAGCAGCTGCCGGACGGCTTGCCGGCATGGCGACAGCGAGTCGCCGCATGCCGCCTTCCGCGCTATACGGATATCGGGGTAATCCGAAAGCGCCGCGACGACGCCCGCTTCCCGCCTGGCCACATCGGGATCGTTCCTGGCAGGCCCGAGAACCGCGACGGCGCCGTCTCCGCCGAGCAGCTTTGCCATCGCTTCTCCGGCCTTGCGCCCAGCCTCTTCGTTGTCGACGGCGATCGAAGCCAACACGCCCTTGTCCGTGCGTTCATCGTTCAGCGCCAGTACCGGAACGCCGCTTCTCGACGCCCGGTCGGCAACGGCGCGCAGCACTTCACCGTCCGCCGGATCGATCAGAAGGGCGGACACGCCGTCCTTCAACGTTTGAAGCGCCGTCGCCCGCTGGATGACGGCCCCTTCCTCCGGCTCGAATGCGGCATACGCCAGCTCGACGCCGAACTCCTTCGCCGCGGCTTCGGCGCCGAGACGCATCGCATCGCCGAGCTCGCCGGCATGCACCGGCGCGATCAGCGCGATCCGTTTGGCCGGCGCCGGCTCCTCGCCGATGACGGACGAGCCGCAGGAGGCGGCGAAGCCAAGCGCAAGCAGTGCAAACGGCGCAAGCGGCGCAAGCGGCGCAAGCGGCGCAAGCAGCCGGGGCGCCGACAGCTTCCGCTCGCGTGCGCGCAGGCGCTTGCCCGGATGCGGCGCCCCCTTTGTCCACCACCTACTCATCCGCGCCCGCCCCCTCCCTCACTTCTCTGACAACCGGTATCCGGACCCGAACCGTCGTCCCTTCCTCCAGCGCGCTCTCATAGGACAAGCCGTATTGAATGCCGTAATACAGCCGGATCCGGTCGTGCACGTTGCGGACGGCCACGCCCGAGCCGGCGCCGCTCTTGTCGATCACTTCTCCGGACAGCAGCCTGGCCAGCGTCTCCGGCGACATGCCGACCCCGTTGTCCGCAACCTCGAACTCAAGCGCGCCGCCGGCTGCCGAAGCCCGAATCCGGATAAAACCCTCGTCGACCATGTATTCGATGCCGTGCACGATCGCATTCTCGATCAGCGGCTGAAGCACCAGCTTCAAGGTCATACAGGACAACGCCTCCTCATCCGCTTCGATGGCGAATGCGAATTTGTTTTTGAACCGCATCTGCTGGATCGTCAAATAATGGCGCGCGTGCTCCAGCTCCTCGGCCGCCGTAATAACCGTTTTCCCTTTGCTCAGGCTGATCCGGAACAACCTCGACAGCGAGGTGATCATCGTGATGACCTCCTCGTTCTTGCTCATGCCGACCATCCGGACGACCGAATTCAGCGTATTGTACAGAAAATGCGGGTTGATCTGCGCCTGCAGCGCCTCCAGCTCGTATTTGCGCTTCGACTCCTGCTCGACGATGATCTGCCGCATCAGCTGCCTGATTTTGTTGACCATCAGGTTAAACCGGCTGGAGAGGCGCTCCACCTCCAGAGGGCCCTGCACCTGGAGCTCCACGTCGAAATCGCCTTTTTCCACCGCTTTCATCGTCCGCTCCATCAGCCGGATCGGCCGGGTCAGCGTCGAAGCGAGGAGCATGGAGAACATGATGACCAGCACAAGCACGACCGCCAGCACGCGAATCATATAACGGTTCACTTCCTCGCGGGTCGTCATCATCTCATCCAGATACGATACGCCGACGACCTTCCAGCCGATGTTGGCCACCGACTTGACCGTAATCAGCCGCTTCACGCCGGCCGACTCGTCCACGTAGCTGTCCGACGATTTCAGCGCGCGCTCCACGCTCTCGTTTTTGAGCCCCATATAAATGAGCTGCTGCTGGGGATGGTACACGATATTGCCCGCGCCCTCGTCGATGATATAGACGTAGCCCCGCTTGCCGAGGCTGATCCGGCTGCTCAGCTCGTCGATCGCCTTGAAGTTGATGTCGACGAGCAGAATCACATTCATCGGCTTGCCGTTCCGGACCACCGTCACGCCTTTGCTCATGGATACCACCCACTTGTATGTGCCGGGGTACAGGTTCTGGATATGCGGCAGCGAGAAGCCCAGATGGTTCGGCACGCGCAGCGCGGCATGGAACCAGCTCTGCTGCGTCACGCGGGCGCTGTCGCGGACCTGGACCGAAGGACGGTTGCGCAGCAGGTTTCCCTGCTCGTCGAACAGCGCGATCGAGACGATATCGTCGCGGCTGCTGATGATCGTATCGAGCTGCTTGGTCACCTGCTCGTCCTCCCATTGGCCGTCGACCAGCATGTTTTGCTCGATCGATCGGTACAGCCGCGCCATGCCGGCTACGTAATCCTCCAGATTGTAGCCGACCTGGTCGACGATCTGCTGCGTGTTCAAATAAGCGCTGCGTTCGGCCGTTTCCGAAAATTTATCGTACAGCAGCACGGCGACGATCGACAGCATGAGGAGGATCAGCACGGAGAACGACCAGGTCATGATCGACCGGATCGTATTCATGCGAAGCTTTCTGGCCAGCGTATTCATCCGCCCCGCTCTCCTTCGGCCGCCGCTATCGCCCGGCCGCGGTAATCCTTCGGCGAGACGCCGACCTGCTTCTTGAAGCAAAAGCTGAAATAGTTCGGATCCGCGAAGCCGACCCGCTCCGCGATTTCAAACGCTTTAAGCTCCGTCGTGCGCAGCAGCTCCTTGGCCGTCTCCATGCGGATGTGCATCACGAAGTGAACGAAGGTCATCTTTACTTCCTTTTTGAAAAGGCCGCTGAAATAACCCGTGCTGATATGCAAATGCGAACAGAGGCGCTGGATCGAAATGTCCGGATCGTTGTAATGCTCCTTCGTGTAAGCGATCGCCTTCTCGACGATATCCTTATACGTGTGCTGGCGGCGGCTCGCAATATGCTGGAGGATGCGCAGGCAAAGCTCGTTGAACCAGCGCTGCGCCTCCGGCAAGCCGGCAAACTTGAATATTTCGGCATACAGCTGGAAGCCCGCCCCGAACAGCTCGTCCAGGTCGACGTCGGCGTCCTTCGCCGTTTTCAGCACGGCCGTCACGACCTCCAGCAGGTAAACCTGGATGTCGCCGTAGGCGCAGACCGTTCCGGCAAGCTCGTCGAAAATGGCGTCCACGGCCTCGCGCAGCTCCTCCGCGGTGCCCACCTTCAGGCAGCGGATCAGCGCCTGCTCCTTGAGCTCGTCGAAACGGAGCTTCTCCGCGGGACGGCGTTCCACGTCGTGAATGTAGATAAGCCGCTCCGTTCCCGGCACGAGACGGTAATCGAGCGCGAGCATGGCGTCCTCGAACGAATATTTCACATCCGACAGCTCGGGCACGACCGAGCCGGCGCCGATCGTCACGGGCAGCTTCAAATAGTGATCGATGCTGCGCAGCACCGTATCCAGCGCATCCTGCGCCCGCCGGGTCCAGCCGCTCGCGCCGGACTCGGCGAATACGGTCATCAATACGATATTGTCCTGATGGATAAAAGCGCTGCCGAGATTTTGCTGCTCCCATATTTCGGCGGCGACGTTGAGCACGGCGTACAGCTTGAGGTCGAGATCGCCCGAGCTGCGGAGCGAATGCTCGGACGCCGTCTCATCGCCTTCTCCCTGCTGGTGCAGCGAGATGACGGCGACGGCATAGCCGCTCCCCGCAAGCCGCAGGCCGTAATTTTTCGCTTTTTCCTCGATCGCGGGGCGTGACAGCTTGCGGGTCAGCAGCGACGCCAGGAACGTCGCCCGCAGCAGGGGCAGACTCGTCCGGTAATGCTCCTTCAGCTGCCTGACGTCCTCGCGCTCCGCAACCTCGGCCTCGATCTTGCTCCGTATTTTGGCAAGCATCCGGGTCAGATTGTCCGCGGAGAACGGCTTCAATAAATATTCGTCGACGCCGAGCCGGATCGCCCGCTGCGCGTAATCGAATTCGTCGTAGCCGGTCAAGAGCACGATCTTCACGAGCGGATGCGCGCCCCGCAGCCATTCGGCCAGCTTCAGCCCGTCCGTGAACGGCATGCTGATGTCGGTTATGACGACGTCCGGCTGCAGGCGGTCGGCCAGCTCCATCGCTTCCTTGCCGTTCTCGGCGGTGCCGGCGACGGTGAAGCCCGCTGCGCCCCAATCGATTTCATCCAAAAGCCCTTCCCGCACATCCGCCTCATCATCCACAAGCAGCACCTTATACATCTGTCGTCCTCCCGAAATCCCCATTATCGCCATGTAAGCGTTTGTTAAAATCATTGTCCATGAAATTCGCGCGCTTGGCAACGGGATTTGTCGAAAACAGGTTGAAAACGGCGCCGTCAAAACTTATGATTACTTACATGCCGGCTCACCGGCAGGTGAACCGGGGCAGCATCGCACCGGGAAAAGGAGTTTCTGCGGATGATCAAATTGTTGATAAGCGACCTGGACGGAACGTTGATTCATAACCATGCCACGATGAAGGATGAGGATTTGAACGCGCTGAAAATGGCGATGGAGAGCGGACTGGAGCTCGCCTTCGCTTCCGGCCGCATGTACCCGGAAATCCGATCGGTCATGGAAGAGCTCGGCAAGCGGACGCATGCCATCTCCCAGAACGGCGCATTCGTGCATACCACCGACGGAAGCATGATCCTGCAGGAGGCGTTCGACCCCGGGCTCCAGCGCGCGCTTATGGAAGCGGGCGAGGGCACGCCGTTCCTGACGCTGCTTTGCGCGCCCGATTACTATTTTGTAGAGCGGATGAGCGGGCATGCCGAGCGGATCGCCGGCCGGCTGATGGCGCCGATGCGGCTCGTCCCGGATGCGCGCGAGCGGCTCGGGCGCGATATCGTCAGCGGCAAAATGTCGTTCTTCGGCGGCCTCGATGCGCTGCGAAGCTTCAGGGAGCGGCTGATGGAGGCGTACGGCGACAGCATCGACGCTTATATTTCGGACATCGACTGCATGGATGTGATGCCGCGCGGCGTATCGAAAGGCACGGGCGCGGAGGCGCTGCTCAAGCATTTGGGCCTGGGCGCCGACGAGGCGGTATGCGTGGGCGATTCGTTCAACGATCTGTCCATGTTTGCGGCGATCAGGCACAGCTTCGCCATGGAAGGCGCCCACCCCGATGTGCGCGCGAAAGCGTCCCGCACGACGGACGGTGTGGCCGCGGTCGTCGCATGGGCGATGGAGAGCAGCCGGTAAAGCGTAGACTCTACCGCTTTCCGTTCCACTAAACCGCACGACGTCTCCTGTTAGCCCCAAATTCTCCATCGCGCTCTCACAACCGGTTAGCGGCATACGGTGCCGCTACCAAAGGTTATCGCCGCTTTAGCGGCGCATTAGCGGCACGCGGTGCCGCTAGCTTCCCGTTAATCCTCGTCATCGCGCTCTCACAACCGGTTAGCGGCATGCGGTGCCGCTACCGAAGGTTATCGCCGCTTTAGCGGCGCATTAGCGGCACGCGGT
>NZ_CAUPYC010000077.1:0-17885 GCF_963515335.1 uncultured Paenibacillus sp.
GCTACGCCTAAACCAGAAATCTACCTAGGATTACCACGAAGTGCATAGGTCATGTTTCAATTTCAGGGATTAATTCGGTATGGGCTCGCAGCAAATTCAAAGATACTTGTCCTTCATTTTCCTCTCTTGGGGTCACCGTGACTACAGCTGATTCAATTTCATTTCTAAGCCATAGCACTCCTCTTGTAACTTTGTCTTTGATACGCCCTACCATTTTGTCTTTTTTAAATATGGCGGTTCCCGTAATATACGCGATCGTTTGTTTTTCTTCTTGTTCCTCTTCTACCGGCAAACGTTCAATCCAGGGCAAAGCTGCAGCTCCGGAAGGGCCGCTTAACATTTGAGCCAGATCTTTTACCGTTACTTTCATCCCCATCTTGAATTCGGCCAATTCCCGCAGTACTTCGGATACATCACGTTCGAGAGGCGGAGTCAGCTTCAAAATGTTTTTCGCTTTTTCTTTGCTTACAAATACATAGGAGCGTTCACGGAGCTGCGCCGCCTCCGCCGCCAAGACCGGATTGGCCGCCGGCTGCGCCTTTGGGGGCGAATACAAGAACGGAAAGTTCAATGGTCTTTTCATCTTTTTTATCAATGCCGGCTGCAGTAATCAACGCCAAATCATTGATTTCGGTTCGATCCCAGCAACCGGTAAGTAAGAACATTAAAAGAACAAGGGCAAGGATCAGTTTTATTCCGGGAGGACAAGAGAGTTTCATGCCTTCAACCCCTTTTTGGGATGAATGCTTTTTCGTATGCCGGCAATGACCAACAGCAGTATCGGGATGCCTGTTTGAACGGACAATAAATAAAAAGCACCTGAAGTTCCTAGAAAATGGGTGAGATCCTGCAAGTTAGGCGCAACCCAAAACGACATGACGACCAAAAGAAAGCCGACAGGAAACACAAGCGGACGATAATCGGATAGTTTAAGCCATTGGGAAGTTCCCAGAACAATCGCATAATAAAATACAGAGATTTTGATAAATGTCCCCGCCACCCAGATGGCCATCACGATAGATTCAAGATGTTCGAGAAAATCTGCAAGGCTGATATAACGGGAAGCCACCATCACCGGATAGGTAAGACTGGCTGTGATTTCCCCGAAAAGGAATAAAGTCTGGATGTTAGTCATCACCAGGGTCAACATCACCGCTAAAACCGAGAGCATCCCCCATTTTTTCCCTTTTGCTTTGTCCGTCAAATAAGGAAGAAGAAAGGCAATCAATATAAATTCACTAAACCAGCCTTGCGGTACAACAGATCCCTTAAAAGAGGGCATCATGCCTTCTTCAAAAACGGGAAATATATTTTGGGGATCCAAGTCCGGTGTTACTAAGACGAGGAGGAGCAGCAGCAAAAGAAAAACGACCGGAACGCAAATTTCCGCACTTCGCGCAATCACTTCCACTCCGCCGCGCACAGCAAAAGCGCAGACCAAAACCAAAATACCGGCGACCGCAAACATGGGTGTGCGGGGAAGAAAAGTTCCAACCACGAACTCTCCATATTCACGTATGACGATTCCATTCACATGCAAATAAAACAAAATATAGACCAATCCAACGATCTTCCCAAGGAATCGGCCTAGAATCCATTCACTGTATTCTACGATCGTCTCTTTTGGATAGAGCTTATGCAACCGATATGCGAGGTAAACGGTTAGAAATCCGATCAGGGAAGCCCATACGGGTGACAGCCACATGTCCTGTTTCGCATGTTTTGCGGTGATTGCCGGCACCAAGAGGATGGCTGTAGCCAATATGGTCGGATACATCATAATGGCCATTTGCATGGCCGAGATTCTGCCTCTCTCGATCATCACCGTTCGTCTCCCGTCTTCGGGTCTGGTTTCTGGCCGGGACTCTGCCGATATTTGTTATATTTCCCGGTTAAATGAGGCCTTGTATTCATCATCCACCAGGGGGCTCGTATAAGAACGTCTTTCATTTCCCGTCCTTTCATGGGAGCCATAGGCGAAAGATAAGGTACGCCAAATGAACGCAGACTGTTTAAATGAACAATAATCGCAAGGAGACCCACCATGATGCCAAGAAGTCCAAATGTTGCAGCCAGAATCATCAAAGGAAAACGCAGCATTCGAAAAGCAATTCCAGCCGCATAGCGCGGAATGGTAAACGAAGCAATACCGGTAATCGAAACCGCCATCACCATGGGTGCGGAAATCAATCCCGCAGAGACCGCCGCTTCACCGATAACCAAGGCGCCGACGATGCTGACGGCAGCGCCGACCTGTTTGGGAAGCCTTATTCCCGCCTCGCGCAGCGCTTCGAAAATAACCTCCATGATCAGGGCCTCGATAAGCGCCGGAAAAGGAACTTCTTCCCTCGCTTTCGCGATACTGAATACAAGGTTGGTGGGTACCATCTCTTGGTGGAATGTCAGAACGGCAATATAGGCTGAAGGCAACAGTAAAGAAAGCAAAAAGAACGCATAACGCATCCAGCGAATGGCCGTACTCAGCCAAAATCGTTGATAATAATCCTCTGCAGCTTGAAACAGCGAATAAAAGGTTGTCGGAGCAATCAAAGCGAACGGCGTGCCGTCTGTTAAAACAACCACCCTGCCTTCAAGAAGATTGGCACTGACTACATCAGGCCGCTCGGTGCTTAAAACCTGCGGAAAAGGCGACCACGGGTTATCTTCCACCAATTCTTCTATGTACCCGCTTTCCAGCACGCCGTCGATGTCAATTTTCTCTAATCGCTTGGCAACTTCCGTGATCAACGTCTCATCGGCAATTCCTTCGATATAGCCAATCATAACCTGCGTTCGGGTATAGCGCCCGATCTTCATGGTTTTGAATTTTAATTCGGGACTTCTTATTTTTCGCCGCAATAAGGAGACGTTAATGGGCAACACTTCTGTGAATCCTTCGCGCGGCCCCCGTACAGCGGATTCGGCCTTCGGTTCTTCAATGGAACGCTTCTCGAATTTTGCAAGCCCCAGGGCAAAGCCTGTTGATTGTTGATCGATAAGAATCACGGGGTTGCCTAGCGAGATGTCTTCGATAACATCCGAAACGGTCTGTATGAGCTTTACATTTGAAACAGAGATGGTTTGCTCCAAAACCATACGAATGTTGATTTTTTCCCCGGCATGGTGCATGAGCGGCGATAGGACATTTTGGTCGATTTCTTCGATGTTGGACAATCCGTCCACATAGATAAGAATGGCGTTTGTTTTTCCGCCTGCCGAAAACCTTCGAAATATGACGTCAGGACAATTCTGATAGATGGTTTGTAAAACCGCCAGATTCTCATTCAATGCTGTGGACAATTCATTTTGTTGCGGATTGGCGCCATTCTGCGGGGAACCCGCCGGTTGTTTTTTTTTATGTGCTCTAAACAGGAGACGGATGAGTCTTTTAAACATATCCATACCTTTGCCCCCAGCATTCTCTAAACCTTGTCAACTTTAAACCATTATTGCCAAGTGAGGGTGAATTATAACATTGTTCGTGCGCGAGTATCCGTGAGCCATTTCATTTGGAAGCGGATTGTCCTTCCGCCATTGCCGCAACCTTGAGAGAGGTGGACAATAAACTGGCCCTGCTCAAAATCTCCCGTAATGATAACGTAAAGAAGTCCGGTTCCCGATGTCCATTCACATGCCCTACCGCCGCGGATACGGAGATGTTGTTGATCACGATCGGCTGAGAGAACAACCGGATGAAATGTTCGACTTCCGATTCATCCGCCAGCGTGATCATGACAAATTCATCGCCGGCATACCTGCACAGAAAATCACGGTCTTCGACAACTTCCGCTGCTGCCCTGTTGGAAAATTCCCGGATCACATCATCCCCGAACGGATGGCCGTAACGCTTATTTATTTGACCGAAATCATTCAAATCGATAAATAGCAGGTGGAAAGGCTGCCGGTTTTTCAGAAACTCCTCCCCTGCATACTGGATATAAGGCGCGCGGTATAAACCCGTCAACGGATCCATAAATTCGGACACTTTCATCTTAATCGCTTCCCGTGTCGCCAAACCGACCATCTTGTCTTCTTCCATGATCAAAATTCGCTCGATTTCATGCCGATCCATGATATTCAACGCATCCCATATGAATCGATCGGGTGAAGTGCAAATGGGGTTCGGCGTCATGGCATCCGCCACAATGCGGTTGGGATGGGAAGAACGGACATCGCGGGACGTGATAATGCCCATGACCGTTCCATGGTCCACGACGATTAACGAACCGACTTTCCATTCGTTCATCCGTTCCGCTGCGTAGGAAACGCTTTTGTCCGACGAAACCGTATAAACGGAAGATGCCATGATCTCGGACACTTTCATCCCAATTCCACCTCCCGTTGTACGGAAACCGCGATTTTCAGTTCGGAACGCAGTACCATGGTGTCGTGGATCAAACGCTCCGCCTCCTCCATGACAATGTTCATAAGAAGTCGTTGATCCAGCATCTGCAGAAGTGAATTTCGTATGAGAACAGCTTCTATTCTTGGATGATCCATCCGGATCAGGGTGAATTGCTCCGGGGAGAGTGCCTCCGCCATCCGCTTTACGGCTTCCGGACCGATCGGCGCCTTTTTCCCGATAATTAACAGGTCCTGCATAGGCGGTACTTCAAATTCGGAGATTTTGAGCGAAAGCGTTGCTTTTCGTGAATACACGTTTTGATCACCCATCTTACCTCATTCCTCCAGGTTTCATTATGGTTACTTGTGCTCCTCCAGCCGGTCGGGTTTCCCCAAAAAATAGCCCTGCCCGATCGTTACGCCCAATAACGAGGCATGAGCGAGATCCTCTTCTCGTTCGATTCCTTCTAAAATGAGGCTGGAATCATCCCGGCAGTAATCGACGAACAGCCGGATCACCTTTTGCTTTTTCTTGCAAATGGACAGCCCAGTGGAAAAAAATCGGTCTATCTTTATGAAATCCGGCGATATTTCGACGATTTTCCGAAACGTGGTCGTCCCGTCGCCCACGTCATCCAGGGCAATCAAAAAACCTGCATCCCGGAGTTCCCCGATTCTTTGAATGAACAAGGGGTCATTCCAAATTTGTCCTTCTATGATGGATTCGTTAATTTCAAGCACAATGCGATGACGAAAAAGAAGAAACCGTCGCTCTAAGTTGTCCACAAACGAAGGAAAAGTGTCGGCAACGATGGTGGAGGGAAAAAGATTGACGAACAATAATTCGTCCCCCTCCTGTATGACCGGCGAAGAAAAGAAACTGGAAACCGCACAGTCAATGGACCACATATCCAATTGCAGCAACCGATTCTGGCTAAGAGCTCCTTGAAATAAGGCATCCGGGCTTATGCCCGTTTTACTGCGAATTAATGCTTCGTATCCGAACTTGTTTTGTTCGGGAAGTCGACAAAGTGGCTGAAATACATGGTAAAAGTGATTGTGTTCAATGAGATCCGCAATGTTTTCCATCGACTAATCCTTCCTTTTATAGGTTTATCAAATGAAAGAGCTACCCCGAAACAAAGGAGTAGCTCCTAAGCAACAATTTCGGTGACCCAGCTGCCGTAGATGGAATCCTTAGGCCTGAAGTTTTGCGCCCCAGCCTTTCGGCAGGTTTGCCTTTTTCGCATCGTTGTCCGTCCGAAGACCTATGAATAAAAAGATTAGGGAACCGTTTCATTTCGACGTTATGCGTCTATATTCCTATTTATTCGACAAATTTCACCTAATCCCTCCCAAGAAGATTTTTTTTATTGGGCAAAGTTATGAAACCATTCTATTGCGTCCCGACCATTCAATCGATGGAATGAATTCCGGCACCCTCCGAGACTCACAAGAATAAAAGCAAATCCGACAGCGAATAACTAATACATGGTAAGGAGGGAAAAACATGTCCTTTTGGAACCGACTGCGCAGATTAAGGCGAAGAAAAAAAGAACAAACGATATCGGATACAAGCACGTTCCCCCTTCATCGGGAGTTAAAAGACAACCTTCATCAAATCAGGCAGGAGGTTGGAAACAGCCCTGATGTCATTATCCGTGAATTCAAGCTCGGAAGCTCGCAGGTGCAGGTTGCCGCCGTTTATACCGACGGGTTGGCCGACAAGAAGATGGTCGGTGATTTTGTCATGCGTTCCTTGATGATCGATACCGCCGAGGAGACATTCAAAAGTATGGTATCGGATCAGAATGTATTTGATTTGATTAAAGACAATGCTTTGTCCATCGGAGAAGTGAAGGTAGTCAAGGATTGGAACGGTCTCCTTTCAAACATTTTGTCCGGAGATACGGTCATCCTGATGGACGGTTGGGCGGAAGCGATCAGCGGCGGCACCAAAGGGGGAGAAACCAGGGGTGTTGAGGAACCGTCATCCCAAGTGGTCATTCGCGGACCCAAGGACGGTTTCACGGAGTCCATCGGGACAAATATTTCCCTTATCCGCCGCCGAATTAAAAGTTCTAATCTATGGTTGGAGACCATGAAAATCGGCAATGTGACACAGACGGACGTTGCTGTCATGTATGTCAAAGGGATCGCCAACGATAAACTGGTTCAAGAGGTAAAGAAACGGCTGAACGACATTAAAATTGACGGCATCCTGGAATCCGGTTATATCGAAGAGTTGATTCAAGATGAAACATTCACCCTGTTTCCCACCGTTTACAATACCGAGCGGCCGGATACGGTCGCCGCAAATTTGCTGGAAGGCCGAATCGCCATTTTGGTGGACGGAACACCGTTTGCCCTCCTCGCGCCCACCACATTTTTTATGTATTTTCAATCCGCCGAAGATTACTATCAACGTTACGATATCGGAACGGCCATTCGATTGTTAAGGTATGTCACTTTTTTTATTTCTTTATTGGGACCTTCCGTCTATGTCGCCGCCATTACGTTCCATCAGGAAATGATACCGACTCCTCTTTTGATCAGTCTGGCGGCGCAGCGGGATGCCGTTCCTTTCCCCGCAATAGTAGAAGCCATGATGATGGAGGTCAGTTTTGAGATTTTGCGCGAGGCCGGCGTTCGCATGCCGCGGGCGATCGGCCAAGCGGTATCGATCGTAGGCGCGCTGGTTTTGGGGCAGGCGGCGGTACAAGCCGGGATCGTATCTCCGGCGATGGTGATCGTAGTCGCGATTACGGGGATTGCCAGCTTTGCCACCCCGGCCTTCAACATGGCGATTACGATCCGTTTGCTCCGGTTTGTGATCATGATTTTTGCCGCCACTTTCGGTTTTTACGGGATTGCGATCATCAACATTATAATAATAGCCCATTTATGCGGCTTGCGTTCTTTCGGAATGCCTTATATGGCTCCTCTTGCCCCGTTTATTCCTGCCGATCTGAAGGATACCGTGCTGCGTCTGCCATTATCGTCACTCCTTACCCGCCCGCGTCTGATCAACCAAAATAAAATGTCTCGGATGGAGCGAAATCAACAGCCTTCTCCTCCCATGGAAAAGGGAAGCAAGAACAAGGGGGATGCGAATTGAAAGCGAAATGGATGATCGGAATCGGTTTGCTTTCTGTGGCGTGCTTGCTGTTGACAGGATGCTGGGACAGCAGGGAGCTGAGAACGATGTCGATTGTCACGGCAATGGGGGTAGATAAAGCGCCGAACAAAAATGAATATCGCATATCTTTGCAAATTGTGAATCCAGGTACGGTGGCGACCGGATTAGCAGGAGGAGGAGGAGGGGGAGCAAATGTCACACCGGTTACGATCTATACGAACACGGGAAGCACCGTGATGGAAGCCATCCGCAACTTATCGCAGAAAGCACCGCGGGAGCTTTTCTTTTCGCATACACAGCTGCTCATAATTGGAGAACCGTTAGCTAGGCAAGGAATCAACGAATTGTTTGAAATGTTTGACAGGTCGCATGAAGCCCGTCTCTCGACCAGAGTTCTTGTAACAAGAGGCGTCACAGCCGAAACCGTCGTGCAAACACTTGCTCCGTTGGAGAAAATTCCGGCAAACAGTGTTGCCGGGAAAATAAAAAACACTTCAAAAGTATGGTCGGAGAATACGGAAGTCATCATGGATGACGTCATCAAGGCGCTGGCAAGCGAGGGAAGAGAGCCGATGATCAACGGAATCAGAATCGTCGGAGAGCCAAAAGAGGGGAATAAATTATCAAATAACGAACAAACCGATCCGCCGGCCGTGATTGAAATCAAAAGCATGGCCCTGTTCAAGGACGGAAAGTTAAGCTATTGGCTGTCCGTGCATGAGGGACGGGGGATCGCGTGGATTCAAAATAAAATGAAGAGCACCATTATTAACATTGATTGCAAAGATAAGAAAGAGGCTGTCGGCATTGAAGTGGTCCGTTCAAAAACGGATATTAAGGCGGAAGTTCGAGCCGGGAGACCGACGTTCCATATCGTTATACGGGAAGAAGGAGATGTAAGCGAGGTAAAATGTCCAATCGATCTGAGCAAGGGAGAGGAAATCACGAAACTGGAGAAAGAATGGGCGAAGAAGACAAAGAAAGAAGTCATGCAGGCCATGAATGCCGCCCAGAGAGCGAAAAGCGATGTGTTCGGTTTCGGGGAAGCGGTGAATCGCGCAAACCCGAGAGCGTGGGAGAGCATGAAGAAAGATTGGAATGAGACGTTTGCCGACAGCAAGGTAGATGTGAAGGTGGAAGCATTCATCCGTCGTACAGGCATGCGGACGAAACCCTTTTTAATGGAACAAGGCGTACAAGAATAACCATGAAGGGTGGGACGGACACAATGGAAAAGGCAAGAATCAGCCCCAAGCAATTGTTTGCCTTGATCATGTTGTTTGAATTCGGCACCGCGCTTGTTGTTCCAATAGGATTGGCGGGACGACAAGATGTCTGGCTGTCGATCCTGCTTGCGTTATTCGGAGGCATCGGGTTGTTTCTCGTTTACGACTATCTTTTTCGTCAATATCCCGATCTGCCGTTAAGCGGATATGCCCGGAAAATTGCCGGCAAATATATCGGATCGCTATTAAGCCTGTTATATGTTCCGTTTTTTATGTATATCGCCGCTAGAGACTTGCGGGATGCGGGCGACCTTCTGGCCACCTCCGTGTTCCACCGGACGCCGCTGTTTGTGATCAATGCCTTAATGATCGTTGCGGTTGTTTATGTCCTGCATAAAGGGATCGAAGTGTTTGCAAGAACGGGTGAAATCTACCTGATGGTTCTGATTGGTCTAGGTGTTCTGGGCAATATCGTTGTGCTGTTTTCCGGTTTGATCGATCTGAAGAATCTGCTTCCTTTGTTGGCAAGAGGGTGGGGACCCGTTCTAAAGGATGCCTATCCGAACATATTCATGTTTCCGTTCGGTGAAATGATTTGTTTCACCACGATGCTGCCCTCTTTAAATAAACGCCAATCGGGAAGGAAGACGGGCGTGATCGCCTTGATTTGCAGCGCCGTCATATTAAGTATGACCCATGCCGTTGAAATCGCCGTGCTTGGTTCCGATATGTATGGCAGGGCTGCCTTTCCTTTATTAACGACGATCAGCAAAGTGAACATCGGAGATTTTCTGCAACGAATGGATGTCATTGTGATCCTCACCCTGATTATCGGCAACTTCTTCAAGATCGCCGTCTTTTGTTATGCTGCTTTGATCGTAGCGTGCGATTTATTCAAGGTGAACGAGCAACAACAACTGGTGCTGCCTGTCGGAATAGTCGTCCTGCTAACCGCGATGATGATCGCAGGCAATTGGCCGCAGCATATTGAAGAAGGACAGCTTACTATAAAGTTTCTCCTGCCCCTTTTTTCCGTCGTCATTCCCGTGCTGCTTCTGGCGGTCCATCTGATTCGCAAACGTTTTGGCGTTCAACGTCCGAATACGCCCGCCGACGATAAAAGCTGAGTTACGATTTTTTACGCGGTTGTGCTTGCTTCTTTGTGAAAATTGAAATAACCATGACGGCCAGCAGCACAAATAAAATCACGTATTCCGGCAGGGTCATCACCCAGAAAGGATTTTTCATATTTCTCAACGACATGGAAAGGTTCATTCCCATCACCAAGTCCATCATGATGGCAACGGCCGTGCTTAACAAAAAAAACAAGAAAAAGAGAAGCAAAATTTTCATATACAAGGACCTCCCATAGACCGTCTATACTGATTGTTTCCAGAAGCAGCGGAAAATAACGGAAAGCCGGTCCAAGGAAGTGCCGCGCAAATGTGAAAACACCGCTCCCGAACGCCTTATGCGTCCTGGAAAGCGGTGTATGCTTTACAAATAAGTCAGGCTGTCCAGAATCTCCCGCAGGCTCAGCTCGGCGCAGGCCATCGAGGTGTCGGCGACGCCGTAATACATTTTCACGATATCGCCTTCCACAAGCAAGCCGCACGAGAACACGACGTCGCCGAAAAAGCCGTTCTTCTCATATTCCGCCTCTGGCTCCAGGATCGGCTTGTCGGACCGCGCAATAACCTTCGCCGGATCGTTCAGATCGAGCAGAAGCGCGCCCATACAGTACCGGTGCTCCTTCGTCGCCCCATGATACAGCTCAAGCCAGCCCCGCTCCGTCCGAAAAGGAACCGCGCCCCCGCCCATGCGGCCGCTGTCCCACATGCCTTCCCGCAAGCCGGCCAGATGCCGGTGGTTGCCCCAATGCAGCAGGTTGTCGGATTCGGCGATCCAGATTTCGGGCTCCCCGATGCTTTTTACAGTCGGGCGGTGCAGCGCATAATACTTGCCGTTCACCCGCTCCGGGAAGATCAGCACATCCTTGTTGTCCGGGCAAAAAATCATCCCGTGATGCGTGACCGTCTCGAAATCATTCGTCGACACCATCGATTCCCCGATGCCGACCGGCGACACGGCGGAGAAATAAATATAGTACGTATTACCGATTTGCGTGACGCGCGGGTCCTCGATGCCGTAGGTTTCATGGCGGTCGGACGGGTAAACGAACGGTTTATCGTCAATCGTAAACCGGCGTCCGTCCTTGCTTCTGGCAATCCGGATATACGAGATCGAGGTCAGGTACGCGAAGCCCGAGCTTCTCGTCACGTCCCGCACTACGCGCGGGTCGGAGAAATCGTACCGTTCATCGTCGATCCTCAGCCGCACCGTCTCGACCGCGTTCGTATCCGGATTGTAGACGGGCGCGAGCACGATGCCCGGCTCCGGGCTGACCGGCCGCTCCGCGACCCGAAGCAGCATCAGCACCTCATCCTTGTATTTGGCGATGCCTGCATTGAAAGCGCCGATCACCTCATAGCCCTCGTGAAAAGGCTTGACGTCCGCCGGCGTAACCAGCGGATTCTGTTCATAGCGGTAAGCGTTAATCGTCGTCGTTGCGGTCATGGCGTCCATGTCTCCTTAGCGTTCATATTTGAGAAAAGGGTCGGCAATCGTCAGACGGTGCGCTTCCGCGTCGCTGATGCCGGCGTACAAATGCGCGGTGCCGTCCGGCCGGCGGACCAGGCCGCCGCTGAACACCACGTCGACAAGGTCGCTGCGTTTGGCCTCGCCCGGCAGAAACCGCCGCCGCGCCGCGATCAGCTCGATATCCGAATGCCGTCCCGTCGCCGGGTCGAACGCAAACGCCATCGGATAATAATGGCGATCGCCCTGCCCGTCAAAGCAGGCGATATGGCCTAGCACGCCGACCAGCCCGCCGGCCAGCGGATGGAGCTCGTTCGCGCCGCCCCATTCGCCTTCCGCGAACTGCCCGTCAAGCAGCGGCGCATCCTCGATCAGCTGAAGCGTCAGGCCGCTCAGCGACGCCGCGCGGGCATAGCCGATTTTGCCGCGCCCGCCTTTATCGCCCTGGGGCCTCGTAAACACGCCGACGCTTCCGTCCGCCAGCTCCACGAGCCGCAGATCCTTCATGCCGTCCGGGCCGGTGAAGAACGGCTCCAGATCGGCGATGCTCGCCCCCTTATAGAACACCGTGCGCCACGCAAGCGCCCCCTCCCGCTGCGGATGCGGATACACCTCAACGCCGCCGAGCACGAGCTCGCCGCCGATGCGCGTGTGGAAAGGATCCTGCAGCGCAAAAGCCGGCGCCCCTTCCCGGGGCGTCCAGACGCCGCCTTGCTCCACGAAAAAAACGATCCGCGACCGCTCGCTGTCCCGGGACTCCACGCGCCCGGCAATGACGGGCTCGCCCTCGTCCTCGAACGGAGCGGCGATATTGTACACATCCTGCCCGTCCACGCCGCGAAATTCGAGCTTGAGCGGATCGGCGGCCAGCCGGCCGCCCAGCTCGTATTCCAGAAGCAGCGCGTCGCAGGTTTTCGTTTCGGTTTTCTCCAATAGGGTCATGGTCAACATTCCTCTCTGCTGTCTAAATACGTTGTTCGCAAGCATGTCGCTTAGAAGGCGATCCCCTCGGCTCCGGCGGTCAGGGCGGTCCGGGTGATTCCGGCGATTCAGACGGGTCAGCCCGCCCGGACGGTCACGTTCTCCGGACATTGCGCTACAGCTCGATCCAGATCGCGGTTTTGTCGTCGGATTTCTTCACCCTTGGGTACAGCCTGCAATCCGGATCCCCTTCCTCCATGCCGACCAGCCATTCCACATAGCGTTCGAGCCCTATCTGCGCCACACGCGCTGTCACTTCGACCGGGTCGAACATCGGCTCCTCCGCGCGCTTGGGCGCATACAAGCCGTCCGTCATCAGCAGCAGCGCCTTCAGATTGATCCGGTTGATGCGGCCGTGCTCCAAATAATCGGCGGCTTCCGGCTCCCCGTTCAGCACGCCGTAACCCGAAGGCGTGTTCGCGGATTGCCGTCCCTGTACGATTTGCGGCAATACATGCGACCACAGCGCTTCGCGGGATGCCAGTCCGGAAGCGACGCCCTCCGCCCAGAGCCGATGCGTCTCGCGGTCCAAATGGGCGATCTGGTCCCGCGTGACGACCCGGATCGTCCCGTCCGTGTAAACGGCCGTCAGCATGCAGTCGCCGGCTTGCGCATAGTGAACGGCGGTATCGGTGACCCGGATCATAGCGGCGCCGGCGCTCCACAGCTCTTCCTTGCGGTCCGTGCGGATGCCGTGCTTCATCATTTCCTCCCGAAGCAGGCGATTCGCTTCCAGAAGCGCATCGGCGAGCGGGAACGCCGGCTCCCGCCGCATCCCCCACTCGTCAAGCAAACGATGCATCGTACCGGCGATGATGCCTGCGGCCAGGTAACCGCCGGTTTCTCCGCCCGCTCCGGTGAACGGAACAAGCGAGGTCGCGCCGTCGATGACCCCGAAGACGCCGAACTCTTCTCTTGCGACCAGCGCGTCCTCGTTCCACGGGCTGCTTCCTTGAACAGATAACCGGACAATGTTCACTCCGCCGCCACGCTCACTTTCAGCACGACGGCTTGTTTGGCCGGCACCGTGACGGACATCCGCCCAGTGCCGCCTGTAAATACCGTCGTGTTCGTAACAAGATCGACCGCCTCGAAGGTGCGGCCACAGCCGGCAGCACGATCATCCTCGGCAAGGCCGCTTCCGGCAGCACCGGCGCCATCCCCGCTGCCATGCCCGTCGGCTCTCGGCTCGATGACCGTTTCCCGCGGCTGCGGATAAGGATTGTAAACCAGCGTGTAGCTCGCGCCCGATTCGCTCCTGCCGAGAAAATCCGTCCGGTCCAGATCCCATTGCAGCATATACGGATCGTCCGTCTGCCGAAGCACGGCATCCCACCACAGCGAGACCGCGCCTCCGTAAACCGAACGATGACCGTGAAAATCGCCCGACGCGTAAGGCGACTTCCCCCCGAACGCATCGACCAGATTTTCGTAGGGCACGTCCGGAGTAAACTGCGGCGTGCTCTGCGATTCCTCCGGCATGCGGTCCGGAATAAACCATCCGGCGTTGGACGCGGCATTCAATGCGTATTTGCCTACCGCGGCCGCGAGCCCCGGCTCCGTCTTCAGCACGGGCAGCAAATACGGGAGCAGAATCAGCGTCTCGAGGCTGTAGGCGATTTTGCGTTCCGATTCGTCGAGGTTCCCCCGCCAGCCGCGCATCAGGCCGTTTACCTCCGTATCCCCCCACTTGCCGACATGGAGCGGACCTTGGTGCGGATCGAACACGAAGGACACCGCCTTGCGGATATCGTACCGGCCGCCGAGCTCGTTCAATCTTGCCGCCGCCAGGCAGGCCATCGCCCCGTTCGGCATCTCATACCACGGATTGTCCGCGAACGCCAAATACCGGTCCATCGCCGTCCGGGCCTCTTCGAGAAAATGCTCGCCGCCGAACATGTCGTAGGCAAACACCATCAAATAGGCGTACCCCCCGATCGAGTCGGGCTGCCGGAATATATCCTTGTTCGTAAATGGCGCGTCCGCGCGGAAATCGAATCCTTGATCGTTGAAATCGTATCCGATCTTGTGCGCGAGCGTAATCAGGCTTTCCATGCCCGTTCGGAGCAGCGGCACCAGCTCGGGAGCCTCGTCCGCGCGCAGCCGGATAATGCTCGCCGCCAGCGCGTTGACGAACATCAAGTACCAGTACTCCACGAGATGCACACGCGGCGCGTTCAGGAAAATGCGATGCTCCTCATGATAGAAATCGGCGATCGACGGCAAATACGGACCGACATCCTCCCCTTGGAAAATGCCGCCGAGCACAACGCCGCCCAGCGTGATCAGCTCCTCGCCCGTGCCGTCGTGAAAAGCGGCGAAATGCGCATGCCCGCCGCCGTTCACGAACATCACCCGGTTGTCGGGGTTCAGGACATAGGCTTTGAAACGCTCCGCAATCCGCTTCCAGTCCGGCGGAGCGGCCTGCGGTATGTCGGGCATGGCATCGATGGCTGCGAATCGGAAATCGGAATTCATCGGGACACCCTCTTGTGAAGTAATTAATATTACGAGAGAGCAAATTTCGCTCTCTCAGCGATCATTTGGAGCAGGGCGGATGCTGAGGGAGCAAATTTCGCTCTCTCAGCGATCATTAGGAGCAGTGCGGACGCTGATGGAGCAATTTTCGCTCTCTCAGCGCTTCGCCACGCATTCGATCGTTAGAAGTGTTCGTCGAAGGAGGGAATTTCCCAGTCTCAGCGTCAGTTCGCGATGGCGAATAAGCTAAGGGAGGGTTTTGCCCGCCCTCAGCGTCTCAATCCCCCGTTGCCGGGACAAGTAGTGTCAACCGCGATCATCCTCACGGTTGTCGTCATCGTTCTTGTCGCCGTTCCGGCCGTTGCCGGCACGTTCAGTTCCGGTCACCAGCACGTTCATTCACCTTCCCCGGCACGATCATCGTCGCCGTCAGCTTCGCGGTCCCCGGGCTTGGCGGTTACTTCAATCCAGGCGGTGCCTTCGCCTGCGGCGCTCGTCACCGTGATCCGGTGCCGGCCGAGGCCGATCGAGTCAGGCAGCTTCACATGCGCCTTGAACTCGCCGTTCTTCGAGGTCGTCGCTTTAGCCGACCGGCCCCCCACCGTGACCGTCAGCTTCCGGCCCGATACCGCCTTGCCGGCCGTGTCGGTCACTTTGCCGCTGACGGTCACCTTTTTACCTTCGCGCACACCTTCATCCTTCGACTCCACCCGTATGCGGTCGCGGGCCGCCGCTTGCTCCGGCGTTCCGACGAACAGCGTGCCGCTGACGCTGTCCCGGACCACCTTGGTTTGCCGCCCGTCAGGTGTCGCAACAACGAGGGACGTCTCCACCGGGTACAGCACAAGCGCATCGATATTCGCCGTCGCCGTATCGCTCGGATTCGCCAGCTGCAGCTGATGCTCCCCTGCCGCCAACTTCACCGTGCCGATCCGCTTCATCGTGACGCGGCCTTCCGGCGCGCCCGCCAGCGGCACAGTAAGGGCGGCGCCGTCATCGAACCCGACAGCTGCCTGCGAGTCGGCACCTTCGCCGCCGGCCGCGACCGAGCTCAGCATGATGTCGTATACGCCCGCTTGCGGCACGGTTATCGCATACGTTTTCGACTGGCCCACGGGCATTTCCACATAGCCGCCGCCGGACACGTCCGGATTGGCGTACCGCACCTCGGGCACCGACATTTTGAACAGCTTCAGATCGGCGATCGATGCGTAGCCTTCATACGGATTCGGATTGCCCGCATCCACGGCGAACCGTACGACCAGCTTCACCGTCCCGGCCGGGATCGCCGTTCTCGGCGTCGTCTTCACCGCGCCGGCGCCGGAGTACCACGTCCGCGCGTGGTAGCGCATATCGTTGGCGTCCGCGACGATCGTCTCCGCGCCGGCGCCGTCCACCGCCACTACCTCCGCGCGCAGCGCGGTGTCGAACTCCACCCGCCCGTTGAACTGCAGCTTCACGGAATCGCCGACGGCAAATTGCCCCTCCCCGCCGCCGACCGGAATTTCGCTTGCAATCGAGCCGCCGTCGAACAGCCTGATGTTGTTATGGCCGTTCGCCGCGACGAACAGCGTCTGCCGCCCCTTCCAGCCCGGGTAAATTTCCGTGCCCGCGCCGACCTGCAGCGCGTCCGCATAGATTTTCGCCTCGTCCGTTCCGGAGCCGGCGGCCTGCGTCATCAGCGCCTTCTCCGGCACATTCAGCTCACCGTTCGGCAGCGCCATCGCGGCATCCGGCGGAGCCGCATCCATATACAGCTTCTCGATCTCCACCACATCCGCCTTAACCGCGCTTGTCGTTACGCCTTGCAAATACGACCGCGCGACCGGGTTCTCCTGAATCCGCAGCAGCGCCCGCAGCGCTTCATCAACCGACTCGCCGCCGCTGTTGATGTTCACCTCGGTGTCGTACAGGCCGTCGTAGGCGTAGCCATTCTTCTGATCGAACATCGGAAAATTGCGCACGTTGTTGCCGGTCCACCAGGAGCCCGCAATACCGGCCAGCGCCGCATACTTCTCTTTGCCGGTCACCTCGTACAGCGCCAGCAGATTATCGACGTAGCTCGCCGTTCCGTAATTGATCAACGGGTAAGGCTTCTTGTTCGGGCTCAGTTTCTCGGCGCGTCCGGAGATGAGCAGGTCGCTCAGAAAGCTGTCCGCCGCCAGTTCGGCCGCCTCAATCCACTGCCGCTCACCGGCAATTTGGCCGGCGAATGCCAGCGCCCGCACCTGGATGCTGCCCCATTCCTCCCACAGGTCGGGATTCGTCGAGCCGTTATAGAGATGCATAATGCCGCCGTACGGGAAGTCGCGGAAGGACGAGCCTCCTTGCGCCAGGTAGATCCCTTCCCCAAGCTTCCGCATCGAATCGCGAATCGCCGCCTTAACCGCCGGATCGTCCGTAGCCGCATAGTGCTCATACAAAGCGTTGACCGCCAGCGATGACACCCACACATCGCCCATCAGCAGCCACTTCGCCGCCTTGACATCGCCGACGGTGTAATACTCGCCGTACGCCGGGTCAGTCAGCTGCTTCAACCGGTTCAGGCTCAGCTCCAGCCGCTCCTCAACCCGCTCCGCCAGCGCGGCATCCGCGTCCGCCAGCTGCGGCAGCGCCGTGCCCATCGCCTCGTAAGCGCGCACCGCCCACCAGCTGAAGCTTTTTTGCGAGGACTGGCTGTCCTTCACACGAATGGTGCCGTCCGCATCCTTCGCGACAAAATTGTCGAAGTCGCCGTCCTCATACTGCATCCACATCAGAAACTCCAGGCCGCGCTTGATCATGTCGTAGCTGTACGCGTCGCCGTATGTTTTATAATGCTCGACGTACGCGATGACCGCCCGCGACACATCGTCCACCGCGGAGAAGCCCTCCTGCGGATCGCCGACCCACTCATAGCCCTTCGTCAAATCGCCCCGGTCGATCGGCTCCGAGTACAAATGCGTCACGAACATCGGAACGCCGTCCAGCGTAATCTTCTCGTTCATGAAATTGAAATGCTTCAGGTTCAGATACACTTCATCAGCGCGCTTCAGCCCGTATTTGCGAAAAAAGGACACGTCCTTGCCGGTCAGCTCGCCGTCCGCATCATAGTCAAACCGCAGATCCGCTCCGCCGGC